>JAGFJJ010000075.1 GCA_024102815.1 Phycisphaerae bacterium | reverse complement strand
AGCCGACGCCATACTTCCGCACGCCGCGGAAATTATTGATCGCCACATACATGTTCGGCGAGCCGGGGAAGATGGTCGGTTTGTAGCGTTTGATGGTCTTCAGCACATCCAGCGTCTGGAACTGCGTTTTCAGGATCATCGCCGCGCCCACCGAAACAGGGACGTTCATGGCGGTCGTCAGCCCGTAACTGTGGAAGATCGGCACCACGCACAGGAACCTCTCCCTGCCCTCCTCCGCCCCGGGCAGCCAGTGACGCGTCTGCACGGCGTTCGCCACCAGGTTGCGGTGCGAGAGCATCACACCCTTCGACTGCGCAGTCGTCCCGCCCGTGTACTGGATCACCGCCAGGTCTTCCGGCGCCACTTCCACGGTCGGCGACTTGGTGCTGTTGCCGCCCAGAAAATCCTTCCATCGGACAGCGTTCCGCATTCCATAAGCGCGGTTGTACCAGTGCGAGATCAAATACTTCGGCAGGGAAAGATACTCCGCCGGGTCGGTCAACACCACGTGCGGCACGCCGCTCCCCTCCTGGATCTGCTTCGCCAGCCCCGCCCACATCGAAAGCGTCACCAGCACGCTTGCTTCCGAATCCTTCACCTGCCGCAGGATCTCCTCCGGCTCGATGACCGGCGGCACGAACACCGCCGCCGCCCCCGCCTTCATCGTCCCAAAGAAGCCGATCACCATCTGCGGCACGTTCGGCAGTAATAACATCACCCGCGCCCCCTTGCCCACACCCAGCGCGATCAGCGCATTTGCAAAGCGGTTCGCCTCATGGTTCAGCCTGCGATAGGTCAGGCGGCTCCCCTCGAAAAAGATCGCCGGGCGCAGCGGGAACCGTCTTACCGACGACCGCAGCAGGTGATGCAGCGGGGTGTTCGGCACGCCCACCGTGTACGGCACGCCTGCCTCGTAATGTTCCAGCCACGGACGCTCCCGGCGCAGGGTGTCGCGTCCGCCCTTCCGCTTTTGGGGACTGCTGGCGGACTCCCGCCACGAGCGCTGACCCTCGCCCTCGAGGAATCGCTCAATGGACCTGTCCACTGCCTCCCGCCGCTCCAACATGACCATGTGGCCGGATACGCCGATATCGGCCTCTTCCGCCCCGGGAATGGACTCTGTCACCTTCGCGAAGGCGGGCTTCTCGAACACCAGGTCGCGGTGCCCGCGGATGACCAGCGTCGGCACGACCAGCTCTTTGAACTTGTCCCAGCCCCGCCAGCGGGACATATTTTCGTTATAGAACTTCTTGAGCGCGTGCGGCGGCGCATGCAGCCACGAGCGCGTGAACGGACCGATCAGGCGCAGGAGCCAGCCCGGCAGGGCAAGTCCCAACCGGAAGAGCGGGTTCAATTTGAACTCCCCCGCCGTCGCAATCAGGATCAGCCTTTCGACACGGTCGGGATTTTTGAGCGCGTATTCTGTGACCACCGCCCCGCCGAAGGAATGTCCCACCAGGATGACCTTCCCCTTGACCTTCAACAACGTCAGCGCCGTCTCCAGGTCCTCGACGATGCGCGGCATGTCGTACCCGCGACCCGGCTTGTCGGAGAGACCGTGTCCGCGCATATCCAGGGCAATGACGCGGTTCTCCACCGCGAACTTCTGCATCTGGTACTGCCATTGCTCAGCCTTGCCGCCGAAGCCGTGGATGAAAACAAACGTCCGCTGG
>JAGFJJ010000074.1 GCA_024102815.1 Phycisphaerae bacterium | reverse complement strand
TCACATGAGGACAGGCTGGAATGGGTGGGCGTGGACGAAGTACGGATCGGACGATTACCCCCAAGGGGATTCGAACCCCTGTCGCCGGCTTGAAAAGCCGGTGTCCTAGGCCTCTAGACGATGGGGGCGTATTCGCTCGGCGCCCGTCCGCGGCCGCGCCGGCGGACGAGACGGCATCACGCTTGTGGCAGCGAAGCACCTTCCAACGGCGTTTGCCACCTCCGGCATGGTAGAGTTAACCTTCCCGTTCTGCAACCGAGCCCACGAGGAACGGTCCGGCACATGCGGAAGACCGCGGAGCGCGATTCCCGGACGCCACCACGGCTTCAAATGAACTTCGCTTGAGGAGTACGCGGCGCCCACCCGGCCGAATTGGAGTCGCCCCTTTGCGTCCAACAGCCTTCCAGGAGTGGACCACGATGCATCTCCGACGCCTGACCATCGTATCGCTATCTACCTCCTTCGCCCTGTTCGGCCTCGCCTGCGAACGGAATCGGGAACACTCCGGAAACAGCTCCGCCAAAGCCTCCGGGGAAGTCGTCGTCTACACCAGCGTCGATGAGCAATTCGCACGGGACGTCCTCAGGGAATTCGAAGCCAGAACCGGTGTGACCGTCCGGATGATCGGCGACGCCGAAGCGGGAAAAACCACGGGACTGGTTAACCGCATCCTGGCCGAGGCCAAGAGCGGGCGTCCGCGGGCCGACGTCTTCTGGTCGGGCGAGATTTTCAACACGATTCGACTGGCCCAGGAAGGTGTTCTCGAGCCGTATGGGTCCCCTGATGCGGACGATATCCCTGCTCGCTTTCGAGATCCCGCCAACCACTGGACGGCCATGGCCGTCCGCGCCCGCGTGATCGCTTTCGACCCAAGGCGGACGCCACGTGAGGCCGTCCCGGCCCATTGGGAGCAGGTCGCTGCACCGGACTTTGCGTCGCGCACGGCCATCGCCAACCCGCTGTTCGGCACCACCTCCGGACACGTCGCCGCGATGTTCGTCCTTTGGGGCGATGAAAGGGCGCTCGCTTTTCTGGAGAGCCTTGCGGAAAACGGGGCCGCTATCGAAGCCGGAAACAGTGCCGCTGTCCGCGCCGTTATGGACGGCCGGGTCGACTTTGCCTGTACCGATACCGACGACGTCTGGGTGGCGCAGAAGGCCGGAGCCTCGGTGGACCTCGTGTATCCCGACATGGGTGGCGGCGGAACGCTGCTCGTTCCCTGCACCGTGGCGCTGGTACGAGGCGCACCGCATCCCGCCCCCGGTAGAGATCTCGTCGATTACCTGGTCTCCGCGGAGGTCGAGCGAATGCTTGCCGAAAGCCCTTCGCGCAATATTCCCGTTCGTGCCGCTTTGCGCGAGGAACTCGGTCTCACTTGGCCGCCGGAGACCGAAGTCGACTATCAGGCCGTCGCCGACGAAATGGAGAAGGCCATGAACATCGTGCGGAACGTGCTTCTTCGGTGATCGCCCGCATCTCGATATTCGCGCTTCGACTGCTCACGGTCGCTTTGTTTGCCGCCGCAATGGCTTGGCCGGTGTCCGCCCTCATCCTTCGCTGCCTTGAAGAGGGACCTTTTGCCGCAACTTCGTGGTGGCCGGGCGACCGTCAAGTCGGGTTGTTGCTCCGCAGTTTCGGTCTTGCCGCCGGCGCGTCGGAATTGGCGCTGGCCATCGGCATGTTGGTCACCGGGCTCTCGGGACGTCGGTCCGACCCCCTGGGCTCCCGCCCGTGTCGCGCGATGCTCCTGTCGGCCCTTTTGTTTCCGCCCATGGTCTACGCGTTTGGATGGCAGAGGATTTTCCCCGGAGGATTTCCGGCGGAGCTGCGTTGCGTCGTTACGTGGGCGCTGTGGGCATGGCCGATTCCCGCCGCAATTCTGTCCGCGGCATGGCGATCCCGTGCGCGAGACGTCCTCGAAGCCGCCGCGCTGGAAACCACTGGAGCGAGCTCACTCTTGCGGATCGGTGCCCCCCTCCTGGTCCGCGAGATCGTGCTCGCTGTCCTGCTGCTGTTTGCTCTGTTTTTTGCCGATTACGCCGTGCCGCACGCCTGCGGGCTCGCCGTATACGCAACGGAACTACTCAGTTGGGCAACCAGCTCAAGCCGCGTGGCCGACACGCTGCTGCCGGCGATTCCCATGGTGGCGATGCAACTCATGGCGGTGATCACTCTCTTGGTTCTGGCTCGGCGCGCGACAGGCAGTTACGACGCACAAGACGTCGGCGACGTGTCCGGCAGGCGAGCACCTTTGGATCGAGGGCTCCTCGTCATCACCGGTGTATTCCTCGTCGCTCAGATTCTCCCCCTGGCCGGGCTGATCGCCCACGGCGGTTCGTGGCGGTCGATGATCGACACATGGCACGTTCATGGCGGCGACCTGGCCTGGTCGGCATGGACATCGGCCGTCGGTGCGATGCTCGCCGTCGGCGGCGCATGCGGTCTGCTGACGTGGACGACGCTTTCTGCCCGGCGAGTTACCGGACGATCGGCCGCACGCGCCATGGGTCTCGCTGCGTTGCTCGTCGGTGCCCTTCCCGGCGGACTGATCGGCATTGCTTTCATCGCCGCCTACAACAGCAACCTGCTCGGATACGTTTACGACCATTGGATAGTGCTCTCCCTGGGCTACGTCGCCCGATTCGGCTGGATTGCATACCTCGCTGCGATCATCGCGTTACCTCGTCGGTTCCCGCGCACGCTGGTCGAGCAGTCCGCGATCGATGGCGCGAGCCCTTCCGACAGGTTCCGCTTCGTCACCCTCCCCCTGATCCTCCCAGACCTTGTCGTTCTCTGGATGATCATCTCAGCGTTGGGACTGGCGGAAGTGCCCACCACCGATCTCCTCCGCGTGCCCGGATACACGCCCGTTTCCCAGGTCCTGATCGAGAGCTTTCACCGCCTGGAGGACGGCAAAATGGCGGCGATTTGCATCTGGTTGATGCTGGCTGCGCTCCCGGCGGCAATCCTGATCGGGCTCCGTCGACCGCGGCGCAACATTCCGTCAGCCCGCCACTTGCGGTGATCCGCCCAGTGGGCGCTCTGAGGTCCGACTTGCATCACGAGGTGGGTTCCCGCTAAGCTCCGGCAAAACCAGCCCGGGAGGCCATGAGAGGTTCCAGCATACTCCGGGCATGAGCCCGACGGAGACTGTGTCAGCGTGCCCCGCAAGCGGATCGAAATCAAGCCGAAGGTCGAGTATCTCTCCATCCTGGACGGCGACGGTAACGTGGACGAGGCCCTTGATCCCCGCCTCGACGCCGATCGGTCCCTCCATATTTACCGCCTCATGGTCATCGCCCGCCGCTTGGACGAGCGGTGTATCAATATGCAGCGCCAAGGCCGGATCGGCACGTACGGACCGTGCCGGGGTCAGGAAGCCGCCCATTGCGCTTCGGTTGTCGTTCTGGAGCAGGCCGACTGGCTGGTCCAGGCGTTTCGTGAGCCTGGCGCGGCCTATCACCGCGGCTGGCCGCTGGAAACGGTCTTGCGATTCTGGGGCGGATACGAGGAAGGCTGCCGCCCACCCGACGGCGTCAACGACCTCCCCATCGCCGTTCCCATCGCTTCACAGGTCCCCCACGCCATGGGCATCGCTTGGGGCATGGTGACAAAGAATGATCCTCACTGCGTTCTTTGCTATTGTGGTGACGGCGGCACAAGCGAGGGCGATTTTCACGAATCGCTGAACTTCGCCGGCGTTTACAATTTGCCGCTGATAACGCTTATCCAGAATAACCAATGGGCAATTTCCATCCCTCGCGAGAAGCAGACCGCCTCCGAGACCATCGCCCAGAAGGCACTGGCGTACGGCTTTGACGGCATCCAGGTGGATGGAAACGATCCATTGGCAGTGTACGTCGCCACCAAAGAAGCCGCGGACAGAGCCCGTTCGGGCGGCGGGCCCTCGCTGATTGAAGCGGTAACTTACCGCCTTAGCGTCCACACCACGGCCGACGACCCCAAGAAGTACCGGACGGACGAAGAGGTCGCCCGGTGGGAGAAACTCGACCCGATCCCTCGATACGAAAAGTACCTGCGCACCCGTGGAATCCTCGACGACAAGCTGGTGGCTGAAGTCGAGGAAGACGCGCTGCGCGATGTGGCGGCGGCCGTGGACCGTTTCGAGGCCAGTCGCGAGGTCGATCCGCTGGACTGCTTCAAATACATGTATGCGGAGCTGCCGCCGGAACTGGCCGAGCAGCGTGAGGAATTTCGCCAGGCCCTGGAACGCGAAGGTTACGGAAAGAGCGCGGGCGGGCACTGAGAAGCCGGAATCTCGATTCCGGGACGCCCGATTGACGCTGCTGGTACGGGCCGGCGATTCTCCCGTCCGCAGCTAGCCTGTACGGAGGACTGACGAGCCGATGGCGCAATTGACCATGGTCGCGGCGTTGAACAAGGCGCTCGATGACGCCCTGCGCGCGGACGAGAGTGTGGTCCTGCTCGGACAGGACATCGGCGTGGACGAGGGGGTCTTCCGGGTCACGGCCGATCTGCTCAAGCGATACGGCGAGAAGCGCGTGATTGATACACCGCTGGCGGAAGGAGCCATCGTCGGCGGTGCCATCGGCATGGCGCTTTATGGGCTCAAGCCCGTCGCGGAGATGCAATTTTCCGGCTTCGCCTACCAGGCGTACCACCAGGTTGAACAACATGTGTCTAGGTTCCGCAACCGCACGCGGGGGCGGTTCGGTGTTCCGCTCGTCGTGCGCATGCCTTACGGCGGCGGTATCCGGGCTGTCGAGCATCACAGCGAAAGCCGCGAGGCGATTTACGCGCACACGCCGGGCCTGAAGATGGTCATTCCCTCGGGACCGCGCAATGCGCGGGCCCTGCTGCTGGCGTCAATCTTCGATCCCGACCCCGTCATCTTCTTCGAGCCCAAACAGGTGTATCGGTCTTTTCGTGAGGAGGTTCCCGACGAGCCGGAGCAAATGCCGATCGGCAAGGCTCAGGTCGTGCGCGAGGGGACGGACATCACCCTGGTCTCTTACGGAGCCATGATGCGTCCGACGCTGGAAGCCGCCGAAGATCTGGCTGAGCAGGATCGCGTATCCGCGGAGATCGTGGATCTGCTCTCCGTTGCCCCGCTGGACACGGAAACGATCGTCCACTCGGTCCGCAAAACCGGTCGCGCGGTCGTGATACACGAAGGCCCGCGGCGCTGCGGGATCGGAGCGGAGGTTGTGGCCCGCATCGTGGAGAAAGCCCTTCTGCATCTGGAGGCCCCGATCCGTCGCCTCACGGGCTACGATACGCAATTCCCCTATTTTGCCCGGGAGCGGGCGTTCCTGCCCAATGCCGACCGCATTGCCCACGCCGCTCGGGAAGTCTTGGCTTTTTAGTCGGCTGTCGTAGGATACCGTACCGCCGTCGGTCAGTTCGGGAGGTTTGCGGGCCAGCGAGTCGATCATCGATTCGGCCTGCCCCGGCGGCGCAGGGAGTGCAACCATGCCCAAGGAATTTCGATTGCCCGACCTCGGCGAGGGGATTGCCGAAGCCCAGGTCGTTCGCCTGCTCGTCAAACCCGGCGAGCAAGTTAAAGAAGACCAGTACCTGATGGAAGTGGAAACGGACAAGGCCGCGGTGGAGATTCCCTCTCCGTACGCCGGCGTCGCGGAGAAAATCCACGTCCAGGAGGGCCAGACGGTCAATGTCGGTGACGTGATTGTCTCTTTCGGGGAGGTCGGCGCGAAGACGGATTCCGGAAAGTCTGAGAAGAAGGAGAAGGAAGCGGAGTCCAAGCCGAAGGCGGAGCAAAAGCAGGAGACGGCCCAGACCCGAGCGCCCGTCGAACGCGAAGCACCGGAAGCCCCCGAATCCGGCGGGGCGCGGCGCACGACGGCCCCGGCCGCCCCGGTCGTCCGCAAACTGGCCCGCGAACTGGGTGTGAATATCGATGACGTTTCGGGATCGGGCCCTGGCGGTCGCGTGCTCAAGGAAGACGTGGAGCAATACGCCGAAGGCAATGGTCGACCCGCCGGCCGAGGCGACCAGGATCGAGGCGCGGGCATGCCCGCCCCGGCCAAAGGTCGCCCGACCCCACGCCCCGCAGGTCCGCCGCCCGGCGAAGTCAGCCAGGACAAGTGGGGAACCATTCGCAAAGCGCCGATCAACCAGATCCGAAAGACGATCGCCATTCAAATGAAGCGTTCGGCGTTTACGGCCGTGCACGTCACGCACAGCGATGACGTGGACATCACCGAGCTGGATCGCGCCCGGCGGGAACTGAACGAGGCCACGGGAGACGATCCGAAGCTGACGATCATGGCCTTCGTGATTCGTGCGGTTTGTCTGGCGCTGCGGAAACACCCCATCTTCAACGCCAGTTTCGACGAGGAAAACGGCGACATCATATACAAGGACTACGTCAATCTCGGCATTGCAGTGGATACGGAGCGGGGGCTGGTTGTTCCGGTCGTGCGCGACGCGGATCAGTTGAGCATGCGCGGGATCGCCCAGGCGCTTCGTCAACTGGCCGAGAAGGTCCGAACCAACCAGTTCACCGTTGACGAGCTTCGCGGGGGAACATTTACGATCACCAACGTCGGCGCGCTGGGCGGAACGGTCAGCACACCCATCATCAATTATCCCGAGGTGGCAATTCTGGGCCTGGGACGTTCGCGGAAAATGCCGGTCTTCCGCGACGGTCAAGTGGCCGAGGCACTGATGCTGCCGATCAATCTCTCCTTTGACCATCGCGCCACCGACGGAGCCAATGCCGCCCGCTTCGCGGGGGATATCATCAGTTACCTGACAATGCCCTGGAGGTTCCTGCTGGATTGAGCATTCAGGCAGCACGGGGACCGGAGCGAATCCGCCCATCCGCAGTTGGAATCGCAAAGAGACGGAAGGAAACCCATCGCATGGTAGTCGGCGAATTCACGCAGGAGACGGACCTTCTGGTCATCGGCGGCGGTCCGGGCGGCTACCACGCCGCTTTTCGCGCCGCGGAGAACGGCATCCAGACAACCATCGTCGAGTCCATGCCCGCCCTCGGCGGTATCTGCCTGCACGAAGGATGCATTCCCTCGAAGACCTATCTGTCGATGGTCGAGACCATTCACACCGCCGCCCTTTACAAGGAACGGGGCATCCAGTTCAACAAGCCCAAGATCGACCTCGACGGCGTCCGCGGCTGGAAAGAGCAGGTGGTCGGCAAACTCTCCGGCGGGCTGGATCAGCAGGCCAAGAAATACGGCGTGGAGCGGCTCACGGGCACCGCCCGGTTCGAGGACGGCAAGCAGATCGTTGTTGAGGGCAAAGAGATGCTGCACGTCCGCTTCAAGCGGGCCATCGTCGCCACGGGGTCGAAATCGATCCACCTCAAGGGCGTGCAGATCGACTCCCCGCGCGTGCTCACCTCGCGGACGGCGCTCGATGTGGCCGACATCCCCAAGACGCTGCTGGTCATCGGCGGCGGATACATCGGGCTGGAACTCGGACAGGTCTACGCCGGTCTCGGTTCCAAGGTCACGGTGGTGGAAATGCTCGACGGCATTCTCCCCGGAGCGGACCGCGACCTCGTGCGACCGCTGGCCAAACGCCTGGACGAGCAGTTCGAACAGATCTGCCTGGAAACCAAGGTAACGGCCATGAAGGAGGTCAAGGACGGCATCGAGCTCGAATTCGAAGGCAAGAACGTCCCCAAGTCGAAAAAGTTCGAAAAAGTGCTCGTTTCCGTCGGGCGGCGTCCAAATTCCGAAGGGCTGAAACTCGACAAGGCGGGCGTCGAAGTCGATTCCCGCGGATTCATCAAGGTCGATGACCAGTTCAAAACGACGGCCCAGCGCGTCTACGCCATCGGCGATGTCATTGGCAATCCCATGCTCGCGCACAAGGCAGCCCACGAGGGGATGGTCCTGGCCGACCGGCTCGCGGGTAAAAAGGCGGCGTTCGATCCTCGTGCGATTCCGGCCGTGGTGTTCACCGACCCGGAAATCGCCTGGGCGGGGCTCACCGAGGAAGAAGCCAAAGCCGACAAACGGGACATCGTCATCAAGAAGCTGCCCTGGTCCGCGTCGGGTCGAGCCGTGGCCCTGGGTCGCACCGACGGTGTCACCAAGCTCATTTTCGACAAGGGGACGAACCGCCTGCTGGGCATCGGCATGGCCGGCGTTCACGTCGGAGAGATGATCGCCGAAGGCGTGGTCGCTCTGGAGATGGGCGCGGTCGCCCACGACGTGGCCGCGTCGATCCATCCCCATCCGACTCTCTCGGAGACGATCATGGAAGCTGCCAACATGCTGCATGGTTAGCCTTCGAAACCGTTCCCGGCGGCTTCACGGACAGATCGAGAACCCGCAACATGATCCGGACACTCGCGCAGGAACTGTTGATGGAGGAGGTCATCCGGCCGGATGATTTCCTCGTGGTGGGCGTCTCCGGCGGGCCGGATTCCATGGCCTTGCTGCACATCCTGCAAGACTTGAACCGCATCGCAAAGTGGTCGCTGCGCCTCCACCTGGCCCATCTGGATCATCAACTCCGCCCTGAGGAGGGAGAGATGGACGCAGCGTTCGTACAGGCGGCGGCCGACAGCCTGGGGCTGCCCCTTTCGGTGGACCGGCGCGACGTGGCTCGCATCGCCCAGGAGCGGCGGGAGAGCGTCGAGGAAACTGGAAGGCGCGAGCGATATGACTTCTTCGAGCGCGTCTGCCTGCAAGTGGGGGCGAGACTCGTGGCCGTGGGCCACCAGGCCGACGACAACGCCGAAACCGTCCTCCATCGGGTGCTTCGCGGGACGGGGATCCGCGGGCTTTCGGGAATCCCCCGCCGCAGACCCCTAACGACGGAAAGCAATATCACGGTTGTCCGGCCGCTTCTGCGACTCACACGGCAGCAACTGCTGGCGTACCTGTCAGATTCGGGGATCGCCTACCGCGAGGACCATACCAACGCCCTCCGCGAACCGATGCGCAACCGCATCCGTAACGAAGTCATGCCCCTGCTCGAGCGGGAGATCAATCCGCAGGTCCGCGAGGCGCTCAACCGGCTCGGCGAGCAGGCCCAGTGGATGGAGAGCTTTCTCCGGGAGACCGTGCAGCGAACCTTCGAGACGCTGATCGTGGCCCACACGGACCAGTCGCTCGTATTGAACGCGGAGGTCATGGCTCGCAAGAGCCGCATTGTGCAGACGGAACTGGTACGCCTGGCTTATCGGTCCTTCGGCCTGGGGGAGCAGGATCTGACGTTCGGGCACATCATGTCGGCGTTCGAGCTTCTTGGGGAAGGCGGTGCGGGAAAGCAGGTCCAGTTCCCCGGAGGGGTAACGGTTGAGCGCCGCTATCACCAGTTACATTTCTCCCTGCCGCGCGATGAGCCGCGCGAAGATATTGCCGAGGAAGTCGCGGTTCATGTACCCGGCACGACCGTGCTGCCTCGCAGGCGGCTGGAGATTGAATGTGTGATTCGCCATGCCGCGGCCGAGGATATTCACGCCCTTCGCCGCGCCGGCGGCGGACAGCAGGAATTCCTCGATCTTTCTTCGGTGCACCTGCCGCTGGTGATCCGTACGCGGCGGGCCGGAGACCGCTTCTGTCCGCTGGGTGCCCCTGGTTCGAAAAAGCTCTCGGATTTTCTCAGCGACATCAAAGTGGACACGGACGACCGGCGTAACATCGCCCTGCTTTGCGACCAGCTCGGACCGATCTGGGTGATCGGCTTCCGGATCGATGACCGCGTGAAGCTCACTGAACTGACCCGGGATGTGCTGCACGTTCAGGCCCGATCGCTCGAAACGTGAACTACGACTCCGCTCGAATCTCGCCGCAGCCACCCGCCCGTCCCGGCCTCGCGAGCACGAAATCAAGACAAGTTCCGATAAGAATGCTGGCCGCGATCTTTCTGATCGCGTTCCTCGTGCGTTTCGGATGGGGCGCGTATCGATTTAATACGAGTGAGCACGTCTCAGCGCTGGAGTTCCCCGACGAGCGGCAATACTGGCACATGGCCTCCTCCCTGCGCGAGGGCGACGGGCTTCGCGACGAATTCGGCTTCCGGGCCTCGCGTATGCCGCTTTACCCCGCTTTCCTGGCTCTCGCCGGAAGCGAGCCCACCGGAGTGTTGAGGGCAATCTTCAGGCAGTGGTTGATTGGCGGTGCGGCCGCAGCGCTGGCGGCGGGACTGGCATGTTCGATGATCTCCGCGCGCGCGGGGTTGATCGCAGGGCTAATCGTGGCCTTCGATCCCTTTCTCGTTTTTTTCTCGTCGCTGCTGCTCACAGAAACGGCGGCGACGACCGCCCTGATCGGCCTGTGGTGGGCGGCTTGGCCCGCGGTGGGCAATCCCGATGCTAGATTCAGCAATCGCCGGGCGCTGGGCATCGGAATCCTCATGGCCATTTCGGTCTATCTTCGCGAATCCAGCCTGGGTCTGATCATACTGCTGACCGCCTGGATGATCTGGTCGCGGCGGAACCGCCGTGGCGACATCCTGCGAGCAGTCGGTTCGCTTCTGATCGTGGCGCTCGCCCTGGCTCCCTGGGCCATTCGTAACCGACTGGTCACGGGACATTGGGTCGTACTGACGACGCGCGGCGGGATATCGCTCTATGACGGCGTTCGCCCGGGGGCGGACGGGAGCAGCAACCTGGCGGACGTCCAGCAGGCGCCGGAAGTCGCTCACCTCGATGAGGTGGCCTGGAATGAGTACTTTCTCAACGCCTCCTTCAAGGCCATCCGTGACAATCCGGAGCGCATCCTCGACCTGGCGGCACAGAAGATGGAGCGAATGTGGAATCCCTTCCCGAATGTGGGAAGTTATCAGTCGCCCTTGATTCGCCTGGTCTCGGCGGCGTGGATGGTCCCCTTCTACGCGCTCGCTGTTGCGGGAATCTTCATTCTGCCGAAAATAAGGGGGGGCATTGAATTCCGCGAGGTTTTTTTTCTTTTGTTGCCGGCGCTGTACCTCAGCGCGCTACACTCTCTCTTTGTGGGGAGTGTGCGCTATCGCCTTCCGGCGATACCCATGCTGGCTGTTCTGGCCGCCGCTACGCTGGCGGCGCCGTGGTTCGGACGACGAGGCAGCGTAGCCGGTACCGTCGAGACCCCGCCCCCGAAGGAATCATGAGCGAAGTCCCCAAGAGTTCAAGGCCGATTCGAAGCGGCCGTTTCACCCGCCGCCTGCTCGTCGCGATTCTCTGCACGGTCGGGGGCGTGGCCATCGCGATACCGCTCATCTACCATCGCCTGACCGACAGCGAGCGCATCCGTCGCGCGGCCGAGCTCTACCTGCAACGCTACACGACCGGCCTCGTCCGCGTCGGCAGCGCTTCGTTCTCCTGGGACGAGGGCATCCGACTTCACGACGTCCGCGTGTTGGCGTCCGATGCAGACGAGGAGTCGCTCCTGGCGGGATCTCCCGCGAAACGGTCCCGCCTTTCCTCGACCGTCGATTCCGGCGAGCCCACCCGCAACACCTATTGCACCGCTTCCGAAGTGGCCATCGAGCCGAGCCTGACCAGTGTTCTCCTGGGTGGACTGGGCATCGAATCGATCACCGCCGTGCATCCGCACTGCACGATCGTCCGCGAGGGAGACCATACAACCCACCTCACGGGGCTCCTCCGCAAGGAGCTCTTCGCCAACTCGAAGCACCGGACCGTCACGCTGCCGCGCATCGAACTTCGAGAAGCCAACCTCCGTGTCGTGGATCATTCCGATCATGGCGAACGCATCGTCGATGACATCACGCTGGACGTGCGGGGCCGGGCCGATGATCAGGACCCGCTCCTTTACGATGTGGTCTGGCAGCGCGAAGGCGACGCGTCCGCGGGGGGATACACCCAGATCGATCTGCCCGCCGGGAAGTTCCGGAATGTCTCCGGCGGCCTGCCGTGGATGTCGCTCGAGGCGGTGATGATCGCCGTCAACGCCGAATTGGGCGAATCCGGCTCCTGGGCTGATCTGCTCGGGCTGGAGGGCACGGTCCGTGCGAGTGATTATCGCTTCAGCACCGACCCTGCACAGGAGCGTTCCGTAACCATCGAACTCGAGAATGCCTCCCTCTCCATACCCGCCGACGAATACGAGAATGAACTGCCCGCGGATCAACGCTATCTTCGCTTTGACCGCGTCAACGGCACGCTCACGGTCTCGGACAAGCGCGCGGAGGCGCGCTTCCACGGGATGTTCCATGACAGTCGCTGCGAGGTCGTGGCCACGCTGGTCGGGGGTGGCGGGCAGCTCAAGTCGCTCGACGACGTGGCCGTTGACGTGCAGCTGACCTTGCGGGATGCGGAGCTTCCCACGCTTGACGCCCGCGTGGATGTATCCCAGGCCCGCTTCCTTGACCGCTTTCCCCCGGTCGGAGAGTTCATCTGCGACTACGACCCGCACGGCTTCATCGACCTGGATCTCAACGTGGCCAAGGAACTTGGCGCCGATGCCCCCTTCGAAGTCCGCAATCTCCTGCTGACCGCCCACGGGGGAGACGCCCTTCCCCGCTGGTTCCCGTACCGCGTGTACGACATCACGGGAACCATTGAAATGACGCCCGATGGCGTGGTCGTTCCGCTTCTGCGGGGCACGCGCAACGGAAGCGAGATCGAGTTCAGCGCCTGGCTTTCGGACTCCACGCGATGCGCGGAAGGAATCATGCGCGTCAAGGCACGAGACGTGCCGGCCGATGACGATCTACTGGCCGCGCTGCCGGACCGTTACGAGCAAATCTGTCGCACGTTCCATCTCGGCGGCATGTTCAGCGCCGATCTGGAGCTGACCCGGGAGCGCTGCGAAGACATCATGCAACCCAAGGACTGGCACGGAGCCACCCGGCTCGTGCTGCGCGAGGGGAATGCGCAATACGAGCACCTGCCCTACCGTGTGGAAGACATTTCAGGAAACATCGCGATCGAGAATGACATGCTCCTGCTCGAGAATGTTCGCGGGCGTTCGGGCAGCGCGAGGTTGGCACTGAATGGAACCGCGCCGGTCAGCGACGATGCGTCCGGACAAACAGACCTGCTTCTCAGCGCAATTGATCTGCCCATCGATCAGAAACTACTGGAGGCACTGCCGGAGGAAGCCCGGACCAGGATTGCGGGAGTCGTTCAGGGCGGGACCATCGACCTGGATGCCCGGATCTTCTACGACGCCGAGTCGGGATCGCCATCCTACGATGCCGGAATCACGCTCAACAACACCCGCTTGCGTCTGCCGCAGTGGCCGGCGGAAGTCCACGGCGTTTCCGGTTCCCTTCACCTCTCGCCGACCACACTGACGCTGCATCACGTGACCGGCGTGACCGACAAAGCACGAATCACGGCCGACGGACGATGGTCGTATGGGTTGCCCGCCGGCGCGGTGGACCTGAACGTATCCGCGGCAGGTCTGCGGCCCAGCGACGAAACGCTCGCTGCCATGCCCGCGTCATTGACCGAGCGTCTCCACGGCTGGAATAGCAATGGCCCGATGGACATTCGCCTCCAACTGGAGCGAAAGCGGGGCGGCGACGCCGTACGACTCGCCCGTGCCGAAGTCGACCTTCACGCAGCCACGCTGAGAAACGCGGCGCTGCCACTGCCCCTGGAGGACGCCATTGGAACGATCCGTCTGGATGCCAAGGGTGTATCGGCACAGAACCTGACGGGGAGGTGGGGCGGAGCCTCGGTCCGGGCATCGTTGGCGCTGGGGGGAAACGAATCCGGTGCTCATGGTGAACTGGAACTGCACGCCTCCAATCTGGGATTGGGATCAGCCCTTCGCGACGCCCTGCCCGAGGCATTTCGTTCTCGCTGGGATCAACTCCAACCGGCTGGGACGGCGGACATACACCTTAATCGCGTGAAGTTGGTTCGCCCGAATGGCGCAAAGCGATGGACCACCGAGGTTGACGCTCGGGTCGATCTGGGAGGCGTATCCCTCGTGGAGCGGGGCGTTCGTGACGCCTTCGGAGCCTTGACCATTCACGGTTCGTTGCACGACGCCGATGGCAGCACTTCGCTTTCCGGAGACCTTCAACTCGAAGCCTTGAGCTTGTTCGGGCAGCGCGTGAAGGACCTCCACACGGACTGGTCGCTCGGACGCCTGCCGGGCGGAAGTGGCCGGCTGGACTTCAAGAACACGGAAGCATCGCTCTACGACGGCCGCATCGGAGGCCAGGGCTATCTCGACTTCACCGGCGCAAGCCCGTCCTATGGAACGTCGATGACATTGCGCGAGGTGCAGATCGCACCGATGATCAAGTCTCTCACCGAGGACACCGACCGCCCCGCCGACAAGAAGCCTCCAACCCGAGGTCGCCTGGACGCCCGTGTCCACGTTTCGGGAACGCTGGGAGACCCCCTCTCGCTTCGCGGAGGCGGCAGCGTGGAGATTCGGGACGGCTACCTTTACCGACTGCCCGTCATCCTCGCCATCCTGCAGGTGATCAACCTCACCCCCCCGCAGGACGATGTTTTCGACGGCGCTTTCGCCGATTTCTATATCGTCGGCCGGCGGGTGCAGCTCGCCAACGTCGAACTTCGCAGCAAGGCGCTCATGCTGACCGGATCGGGCGAGTTGTCCATTCCCGACAAGGGGCTCGACCTCAACCTCATTCATACGAACCCGAACCGGTGGACGCGCCTGCCCGTCCTGACTGACCTGATGGAAGGCGCTTCGCGAGAGTTTGTTGAATTGAAGGTCACCGGCCCGCTTTCCCGCCCCACCGTTCGAGCCCGTGCCCTCCCGGGCCTCGTCGATGAACTCGGCCAGTTGTTTCAACGCCGGGAATCGCCCATCATCCGCCCTGCCGGATAACCCGGCTGGAGATCCAATCGGGTGGACCTCCCCGCTCGGGCTCGCTCTTGCCGGCAAGATCGCAAGGATGCATGGATGACTCGAATCGATACAATCCCCGCCGAGGCCCTTCCGTCCCCCCTCAAGCCCGTCCCGATCCTGCGCACCTCGATCGCCGGAGTCCTCATGGGACTTGCCAATCTCGTCCCCGGGATCTCCGGCGGGACGATGATCGTGGTCATGGGTCTCTACGACACCTTCATCGATAGCGTCGCCGATGCCGCGCGGCTGCGGTTCACCCGCCGAAGTCTGCTCTTCCTGGGCCTGTTGGTGATGGTTGTGGCGCTCACCATCGTTCTCCTTTCGGGAGCGGTTGTGCGGCTGGTCACCCTCCATCAGAGCGCCATGTACGCCCTGTTCATCGGCCTGACACTGGGCGGCGCGCCCCAGCTGACCGGTATGATCGGTGGCAAGCCTGCTTCGGCGATCGCAGGCGTCGTCGTCGGATTCGGACTCATGGTGCTGATCGCCACCACCGGACCGGAGTCCGTGGACCGCGCGGCGATCAAGGAAGCGGTGGCGGCCGGAACCCTGGTTGTCCAACCCAGTTATGCCAGGGATTTCTTTGCTGGAGTGCTGGGGATGTCGGCCATGGTCCTGCCTGGTGTTTCCGGCGCCTACATGCTGCTCGTCCTCGGACGATACGAAACGATTCTGGCGTCGATCTCACTGGCCAAGAGCTGGGTGCTCTCCGCCGGTCGGGAAGGCGACGTCGCGGCCATATTCGGCGTGATCATCCCCACGGCCATCGGCGCGGCGCTTAGCCTGGTCGGATTCTCCAACCTCCTCAAATGGCTGCTGCACCGGCATCGGCGACCGACCCTCGGAGTCCTGTTGGGCATCCTGCTGGGCTCCGTCGTGGGAATCTGGCCGTTTGACGCCACCAGCACTGGTGCGGACTTCGCCACCGGCGCCGGACTTGCCGTTGTCGGCTTCCTGACCACGCTCGGACTTTCGCGGATCAGCGCCTGACGACACGTGCCGAGTCTACTCCGCGATCGCCAGAACCAGGCTCGCGTCCGTGCGAAGGTCGTTCATCACGTTGCGCACGCCGGGCGAGTACACATTGGCCGGAATCCGGTCCGAACCGGATGCGATCTTCCGGTGCCAGGTCACGACGCCGTCTTCGACTCGCACGTCCTGTCGAACCGTGAAGTCCGCCGAGTGGTCCGTCGACGACATCCGCCCGCCGGGCAGCGCGGCCGAGTAGTCCATCGCAGCCGGAACGATCACCGGCGATGCCCCCTTGGGCAGCTCGATCCGCAGCAGAATTTCTTCGCCGAAGGCGTCGGCCAACTGCACGTCCCCGCTCCGCTCAGAGACCTCCAGCGGCAAAGGAACCGCGGCAAGATGCGCCGGACCCGTGCCGAGTCGGAGCACGCGGACCTTGTCGAGCACAGAAAGAGGCTCCTTGGTGGAAACCTCCACCGATGCCCGCAGCGTTCCGGGGGAGAGCTCCTTCACCGCGATCTCCCCGATTTCGAAACCGGACAGCACACTATGGACGTACCGCGCCAAGGTCGACCGCTGGCCGTCCGTATCATCGATTTTCCCGGGATCGACGAAGACCCCCGAAAGCGCCAGGACCAGGGTCCCTTTGGCGGTGCCGTCCTTCGACAAGGCAATCGCTCCGCGAATATCCAATGTGCTGGGATCCGCGTCATCGGTGGCAAGAGCCCCCTGATCCACATCGCCGTTGTCATCGATCGTGAGCAACGCGAGATTCCGGTTCTGCGGCGTGCGGTGCCATTCGCCGTGTCGGATGTCAAAGTAGTGCGTCTCATCTCCGACACGCGCCGCAACGACAACGCTCTCCAGCGCTTCAAACGACGGCGCGGCCGGGTTCCAAAGATCGTCGTTTGCCAGCAGCTTGACGGAGACCGGAACGTCCAATGCCTTGATCGCCGCGGCGAGCAATGCCGCCGCCTCGAGCGGATGGCCGTAGTTGGCGCGAAAGATCTCCGCCGCCGGTCGACAACTCGGATTCCTCCAGAGCCGCGACGCACCCACGACACTGAACCGCTTGCCGAGCACCTCGACAATCCGCCGCACACGCGCCTCGTCACCAAGCTCGTCTTTTGTCGCCTTGTCCACGAACGCCCGAAGTGCCTCATCGGCCTTCGCCGCCGACTCTACGGTCTCGAGCAGCGCCGTCACGAACGATCGGTCGTCCGGTGCGGTCGTGAAGACGAGCCGGGCTCCTTCCTCTACTCCCGGAACAGACTGAGGCTCCACGTGGACCGGCTCAATGTCCGACCATTCCCATTCATACGTCGTCCGCCCGTCGGCTTCACTGCGATGCTGCCGGCTCCACGCACAACCCGTGTCGCCCTGCACGAATTGGAGCGGCGTGCCCGAGGGCACCGTAACGCTTACCTCCCGATGTTCGATCGGATATTCATCGTCCAGGCGGATGTTGTCGCCCGGAAACATCCACCCTCCGGGCGGGGATGTGACTTCATAATCCAGCACCAGCACCGCTCCGGGCTCGATGCCGCTGAAGGAAACGACAAGCTGCTGCCAGTCGGCGTAGGCGGGCCAGCCTGCGGTATCGCCCGGACCGGCGAGATTGCGCGAATAGTCAGGGACGTCCAGCGTCCGCCCGTCCGGCGCAATCGTCTTCGCTTCGTGAATTATGACTTCCTCGGACCCACCCCGGAAGTCGATGCGCGGATCGGCGAACCGACGGATCGGCCGCGTATTCATCAGCTTCACCCGCTGAACTTCACGCCGTCGAACGGAACCGTCAGCTTCGATCGTCCAATGTTGCTGCCACTGCTCGATGACAGCGTCGGCAACCGGAGCCTTCTGTGCATCGGCGCTGAATGAAAGCGGGACGGCCGGCCCAACGAGCAATGCCGCCAGTAGAAACGCACTTACGCGGCCGTTGTACTTACTCATGCCGCACCTTCCCTTCTTCGATCACCGAGGCCGTCTTCGCGCTCGGTTCGTCCCCTCCCCCGGAGGAACACAGCACCCAGTCGTCCGAGATCGCGTGCATGGCCTTAAGCGCCTTCCGCAGCGCCGGATACTCCTCGGGGCCGATAATGTGCTTCTTCAATGCCAGCTCAAACCGGTAATGAAGTTCACCGTTACCCGGCGTCGCCTCGAATGAAATCGACGCCGCGGGGCCGTCCATTTTCACGGCATCGGGAACGTGCTCGACCTTCCACCCCGGTGGCAGCTTGATCGTCTCGTCATAGCGCACGAGCCGCGTCGCCCGCATGCGCAGGCCGTACGTCCGCTCGGGCTTGTCCAGCGGCTCCACCACATCCGAAAGGAAGAAGTCCGCCAGCGGGTGCGACATGAGCGGCAGCCGGAACATGTGCGTTCCCGCGTCGCCCAGTGCATACCGGTCCGCCGCAACGGTCATGTCCACCTTGGAATCCTCGGTGTAGTCGTACGGATCGGTGTGATCCAGCGAAACCAGCCGCGCGTTCGGAGCGATATTGAGCGCCCGCTCGAACGCCGCCCGCTGACGATCCTCCGGGTAGCGCTCCACGCTTCGCCGCAGATACGTGCAGGGATAGCCGTGCATGTTCATCACGATCCGCGACTCGAGCTCGCCGTTGTCCAGAATGATCGACTCCGCCTGCGTCTCCAGCCGGTTGTACTCCGGCTCGAAATACGGCGACTGCGTGAGCGGCTGGCCCTCCGGCGTGCCGTACACCAGATGCTGCTCGGCCTCCCGGCTCGACCAGAACTCCCGGCTGAGCGGAACCCACGTGGGGTCCAGGATCATGAACGTGCCGTCCTTCTTGCGCAGAATGGTTACCGTGTGGTTGAACTGATCGGCCGGTATCGCCTCCACCCGCGATCCCGCCATGGTCAGCGCCGCGTACGCATCGAACCCTGCCACGCGAAGCATGGTCACGAGCATGCCCGCCTTGTCCTTGCACACGCCGCCACGATCCTGAAACGTCTCGACGCTTCGATGAATCGTGAATCCTTCACACGGACCTCGCGATGTGCCGTAGTAACGAACGTTGTCCGCCACCCAATGTTGAAGCGCCGCGATCTTATCCTCGTCGGTGTCGAGCCCCTCGATAAGCTCCCGCACCTTGGCGCGAATCGCGTCGTCGGCCGCGAACTGCCCCTCGTTCGCCTCGTAGAACCAGCGCGACTTCTCCTCCCACGTCCCCACCGTAGCCATGACCACCTTGGGAACGGCGTCGTCCAGCGCCACCATGTGCGGCTCGCGCTTCACCGCCGGGATGTCGTCCGCCGTCCACGTGTAGATGTGGTAGTCGCCGTCGAACCACAGGGAATTACGCAGCGGACCGTTGTACACCTCGTATTGCACCGGCATGTCCTTGGGCATGTGCACCGAGTAACGCTTGTGTAGAATCGGATCTCCTGACTGAAACAGCGTGACCTCGAACCACTCGCCGGGCATGGGCGGCGTGAGTCCGTCCACGTCGGCCGATGCCAGCGCCGCCGCGCGATAGTCGGCCGCCGACATCCCCCCATCATGTAGATACGCGATGTTGTACCCCGTCCGGCTCAGCCGCAGCTCGACGCTGTCCCCCACCTGCAACCCCGGCAACGCCAGCACGTGCTGCTGGTTGCCCCAGTAGATGGACCATTGCCGGGCGGGCTGCGTGACCACGCTCACGTCCACGTCCTCGATCGTGCCGTCCGCCCGATGGATACGCGCCGCGCGAACGTGGAGGCGATTCGTCGCCGGGTCAAACTCGAAGCGTTGCACCGACTCCGCCTTCACACCCTTCTCGGTGAGCAGCTTGACCACCTGCCGGCTTTCCGTCGTGGCCACGCCCGTGGGACGCACGTACACGTCCGCCTCGTCCAGAACGTAAACAATGTCGGCCCCCTTGAAGGACTCGGCATCGCCGGCCTCGGCGATCATCGCCTTGACCTCATCGTCGGTCGCCGGACGCGGCGGCCCGGCCAACGCCGCCCCGCAAGCGCCCAATCCGACAACCACCGCAAGCAGCAAACGTAGGGTGCATCTTGATGCACCTGTCCGAGGTAGCGTGCACCTTGATGCACCTCTTGACGCCTCTTCGCCCCGCCGGGGCGCTCGTTCGTTGCCAGCCCGAGGTGGTGTGCATCTTGATGCACCTGTTCGCGGGTAGGGTGCATCTTGATGCACCTCTTGGCTTCGGGGTGAGGCAACGTGTCTTGGATCAAACGCCTCTTCGCCCCGCCGGGGCGCGCGGGCGGGTCCGCGCCGGGTGCCATGCCCACGCTTCGCTTCGAGGCGTGGGCATGCCTCTTGTGACGAATGCCCGAACACCTCTTCGCCCCACCGGGGCGCATGTTCGTTGCCAGTGACTTCAGTCACTGGTGCACGATCTTCTGCCCCCTCTCCCCCTTCTCTTCGCCCCGATAGGGGCGCGCGGAGGAACCCGCGCATCCAGCGACCCGCCGACTTCTCCCCGCGTGGCCGCTCCTCGTATTGATACCGGGATTTGAGACTGGGCATGAACTCCGCCTCCTTCGTTTTGCAGGCAACGCCGATCGTCATCCGGTCAGCGCCGACATGCGGCTCGATTCGACTGCGCCTTCTCCGGCCTGTACCCCCAGTGCTCCAACGCAGCCTGTTCTTGGGGTGGCATGGCCAGGCGAAGCGCCGCCATGTACCACGGAAGACATACCGGCGCCCGGCTACGCCGGACTTGAGCATGGCACCCCACCCGTAGGTTTGAGTGCGTCGTCGCACTACGTTGCAGGCCTACTCTAGCAATCGACCGGATGCAATTCCAGTTGCAGCGAGCCGGGGCGCAATGCGGCCGCCGATCCCGTCATTCTCCACCACTCCCCCTCCGCCCGTAATTCCGGCGAGCGCCGAAATCCAGTATATGGGAGGGCCGTCGGTACCCTTCGGAATCGTGGTGCGGGGGCATGTACTGGCCGCGACGCAGATTCGTAGGGTGCGTCCCCCGACGCACCATTCATCCTCCGTGGGGCATCGCGGTTCGCGTGTCGCCAGACACGCGGTTCGCATGCCTTTACTCTCGCGCTACGGAAAGTGATAGCCGAGTAGGGCGCACCTTGATGCACCAATTCGAAAGTTGACCATGTCCGATCGCCCCGATCTACCGCCTGGTCAAGGTCCGCGCCAAGCAGGACGATGTTACAATCCAAACCGCCGACTACGACGGTACCGGGCGCAGAATCAAGAAAGTCGTGTCAAACCGGGGTGACCTCGACGCGACCGAGTTCTATTATTATGATGGATGGAAGGTTATCGAAATCCGCCAGGGCAGCGGGACTGAAATGGACCGCCAATACATCCACGGGACGCAGTACATCGACGAGCACATCATGATGCGGGCCGCGGGCAAGGGTGACCTCT
>JAGFJJ010000073.1 GCA_024102815.1 Phycisphaerae bacterium | reverse complement strand
AGAGGTCACCCTTGCCCGCGGCCCGCATCATGATGTGCTCGTCGATGTACTGCGTCCCGTGGATGTATTGGCGGTCCATTTCAGTCCCGCTGCCCTGGCGGATTTCGATAACCTTCCATCCATCATAGTAATACAACTCGGTCGCGTCGAGGTCGCCGCGGTTCGAGACCACTTTCTTAATTCTGCGCCCGGTTCCATCGTAGTGGGCGGTTTGGATTGTAACGTCGTCCTGCTTGGCGCGGACCTTGACCAGGCGATTCCAGGCGTCGTAGCGATAGATGTACTGGCCGTCGTCGACGAGGTTGCCGGCGTCGTCGTAGGCCGGGGTGTGTGAAGTGTCGCTGAAGTCGGAGATGTCCACGACGAGGTCATCGCCGGCGTCGTCTATATCGTTGTCGGCGTTGTTGTCGTAGCCGATTTTGACGTTGGCCACGGTGGCGCTGGGATCGGCCGCGAAAGCCACGCCGCCGTAGCTGAAGGTCGAGTCGGTGGTGTCGATCAGCAGGGTCGTATACCGCCAGACCTTGGCAATCTCAATCATGGCCACGAAGCGTGGCCATGCCACCCGCCGCGCTCCTGAACATCGACAACAACCACTCCGAGCGGCAGATCAAACAGATGGTCATCGGCCGCAAGAAATGGATTTTTTGCGGCAGCGAGAACGGAGCCCGCTACGCGGCCGTCCTGTTCAGCCTGGTCGTCTCCTGCAAGCTGCACGGCGTAGACCCCTTCGCGTACTTCAAGGACGTGCTCCTGCGGATCCACACCCATCCGCCCGACGGCATCAAAGAGCTGATGCCCAGGGAGTGGAAGCAACGATTCGCCCCATCCGGCCGCCAGCCCCAGCAGATCTCAGCGGCGTAGCCTGACACAAGAACGCGGGCATTCCTATGTCCTCGGCCCTGCCCGCTCCGCCATCGGCACCACGTGGTTCGTCGAACGCTCACCGAATGGATACGTGAAGCGCGGTTCTTGGAACCGAAGCCTAAAGGCGCAGGACGCTCCGCCGGCCGGCGCTCCACAGACGGCTTACGCGCGGGGGCTGCTCGCCCCCGGACGCCTCGGCTTCAATCCCCTCCGGAAACGGGGCTGACGCCCATCGGGAGGCCCCGAGGAAACCATGAAACCGTTGACAAGCGACAGCCTCTTCATGGATACCCGGCTGTCAGAACCGTCCGAGAAAGGCGGCTTGATGCAAAATCCTCATCGAGATGCACCCTACGTCGCTAGCAGCGGCAGAGCGATGGTGCTGTGCTCATTCTCATTCATTGCTTTACAAAATGCCCGATAAAGACGAACTCCCACGATGGCAATCCACAGAAAGCCGACAAACCGACATAGAATCTCAACTATTGGAAGGGCCCAACCGACAACTGATCCAGCCAATGAGGAATAGAAAGCCTTCAAATCCTTGTTTGACAATACAACAAATGCAATAATGCGTACGAGTGTTAACACGCAACCAATGCCATAGACCACTGCGGCGGCTGTGAGCTTAGCGGACAAGAGTCTGTCCGGGATTCTCCCGATTAGACATCGCATATAGGCAAGTAGAAGTAAAAAAGTAGTGTTGGTCAAGAGGAACACTCCGATAACAGTCCACCGTGCAACCAGATTGTCAACTAGAACTCCATTCGCGCAGTCCAGTACAAATGCGAATACCGTGAATAGAGCAAGAACACGAAGCGCCCTTCGCAATAAGACCTCCCGCGGGCGAGTTACTGCGCCTGGATAAGCTGCTGTAATGACTATTATTGCGACGAATCCTGCGACATAAGATGGGGCATTAATGAAACTGATCCGAAGGGCAACAGGATAAATAGCAGGCCCGTCCGTGTGAATCGCAAAATATCCGGCGCTAACAAGAGCAGTGACTAATAAACCCTCAATAAATGTGAGTGAGGGAAACAAGATGAGAGCAATCAAAAAATACCGCAAACCGGCATACACTCGCTGGAGCCAGGCAACTGGGCTCGACACGAGCCACGACCCAAATAGGGAAGCGCATACGGGCGCACCGCACCCCTCACAATTCATCTGGCCTCCATTCAGAGCGGTGTCGCAGTAAATACAGTTTAACCGCTCATGTGCGCCGATGGTGGCAATAGGCTTGACGAAGTGTGGAATATTGTACAGCGTACATTGAATTGGGGTGCCGCACTCCGGACAGCTAGCGAAAGGGTCGAGTCCGCGAAGGTCGTAGCCACAGTCCACGCAACGTGTCGGGCGTCGATTTGTCAATGACGTTTTCATAGGCATGGGATGAAGCGCGCCAACGTTTCGCCCACTTGCACGGTTGTGCCGAAGTGATCGGATAATCTGTGCAGATCCGTCCTATTCGGAGTTGATAGAGCTTTGCAGGTGATATGCAATAGAATCATGGAATAGGTACTGAGTAAGAATAGGTTGGGCACGTAGCGAAGAATGGGAGTTTTGTGGTTACGTTTATACTAGCGACATCGGAGGTAGGGGCATTGCAAGGTGAAGGCCACCAACAGAGGCATCCCGTAAAACCGGGAAGGTTGGTGCAGGCAGTAGGAGAACATACGTAAACACAGTTCAAACAAAAAGCCCCTTGCCAGACTGATCCCGTTAGAGTGCAAGTATATGTGTATAAGGCCACCGTGCCCTGTGGATCGAGATTCCGAATCGGGTCGTTACGTAGGTAAGAATACAGGCCCATTCCGTCTTGAAAACCAGATCCAGAAGAGTGTATCCATGTGAGTGGGTCACGTTGGAGAAAGGATCGAGTACGGGTAGAATAGTGCCGTCCGCGATTCTGGCAGCTTCCGGCCTCTGGGTCAGACAGCAACCCCTGATGCCCCATCACCTGCTCGACGCCGGAGTGCGCGATCCCTGCCTTTTTCGCCGCGCCTTGGACCAAATCATCAAACGCCGTGGCGTCGGTGCTGTCGTAGTCCCCATCAAAATCCAGATCGAGGATTCGGCATTCGGCGGAGGGCGTGCCGGTGCAGGTAACGCCCACGGTACCCTTGTCGGTGGCGTCCACGTCGCCGTCGGCGTCGCGGTCGCCCCAGGAGGTGGACTGGTTGACGGTGAGTG
>JAGFJJ010000072.1 GCA_024102815.1 Phycisphaerae bacterium | reverse complement strand
TCCCAGACGGGTGGCGCCACGCAGGGTCCGGGCGGCATCAATGGCACGGACATCAACAATTACTTCGGCACGCTGATTCTCGAGGTTCCGTCCGGTGCCGCGGGAACCTACACGATCCCGCTCAAGAGCGATCCGCTGACCACCTTCCTGGCCGACGAAAACTCTCTCACGCTCCTGCTCACGCTCAACCCCGGCGTCATCGCCATCGCCTGCCAGACCAATGCTGATTGCGACGATGGAAACGCCTGCACGAATGACACATGCAATCAGGAAAGCCAGTGCGTGAATACGCCGAACTACGACCCGGCGCAGTCGTGCTGCAATCCTGCGGACGGAACATTGACGCCCCTCAGCGACAATAACGCCTGCACGGATGACGTGTGCGATGCCGGGACGGGCGTGGTATCGCATCCGCCGAAACCGGCCGGATCGACTTGCGGAAACTCGGCCGACACACAGTGCGACAACCCGGACTCGTGCGACGGCGCAGGCGTGTGCCTCTCCAATTTCGAGCCGTCGGGCACGGCGTGCGGCGATCCGACCAGCACGGACTGCAACGGCGCCGATACGTGCAATGGTTCGGGCGTTTGCCTGAACAACTTCGCCACCGCGGGAACGCCCTGCGGTGATCCGAGCGATACGGACTGCACGAATCCCGATACTTGCAGCGGCGCGGGTGTATGCCTGAGCAATAACGCGTCGAACAGTACTCCGTGCGACGACGGCCTCTTCTGCAACGTCGGCGAAGCATGCTTGAACGGCGTCTGTACGGGGGGAGCGGCCCGCAATTGCAGCGACGGCTTGCCATGCACCTCGGACAGCTGCGACGATGTCAATGATGTCTGCGTCAATGATCTGGATCCGGGCAACTGCCTGATCGGCGGCATGTGCTATTCCGACGGGCAGCTCGATCCCGCCAACGATTGCCAGGAGTGTGACACGGCCTCAACGACCACGGACTGGACCTTCCTCAACCCGGGTACGGCCTGCGACGACGGTGATCCCTGCACGGGAACGGGACGTCCCGGCATCGGCATAGACACCTGCGACGGCTCGGGCGTGTGCTCGGGCACGCCGGATCCGGAGTGCAACGATCAATGTTCCTTCGCCATCCCTTTGGTCGAGGGTAGCCAGAACAGCACCATCAGCGCGGGTGGCAACGATGATGTCGAGGCAACCTGCCAGCCGAATTCGAACAACGACATCTGGTTCGTCTACACCGCCACGTGCGACGGGCTCGTCTTCATGAGCACGACGGGCAGCAATCTGGCACCGTCGAACGACACCGTTCTCAGCGTGTACGACGAGTGCCCCGATCAGTCCGGCGTTGAACTGGCTTGCGACGACGACAGCGGCGCGGGACTTCAGGCCGCGCTGACGCTCAGTGTTGTCGCCGGCGAGGATTACTTTGTGCGTATCGCCGGATTCGAGCAGAATGTCGGGCCTGTCGTCATCACCGTCGAGACCGTTAACGACTGTGTCATCGACGGCGTCTGCTACGCCGCCGGCGAACTCAACCCGATGAATGACTGCGAAGCCTGCCTGCCACTGCTCTCGTCTCTTGACTGGTCTCCGCGAGCCGAGGGTTCGGCCTGCGGCGATCCATCCGATTCGGAGTGCGACGGTCCCGACGCGTGCGACGGCGCCGGTTTTTGCGAAGTCAACAACAAGCCGGACGGTATCGTGTGCGCCGATGACCTCAACGTCTGCACTTTCGACGTGTGCCAGGCAGGCGCTTGTGCCCACCCGCCTGTGGCCGAGGGTTCACCCTGCGGCGATCCCACGCAGCTCGAATGTGATAACCCGGACACGTGCGACGCGGTTGGTGTCTGCCAGTCGAACTTCGTCGCAATGGGAACGCCCTGTGGTGATCCCGGCGATGACCAGTGCGACAACCCCGACACCTGTACCGGTGACGGTTTCTGCGGGCAGAATTTCGAACCCGACGGAACCTTCTGCAACGACAATGACATCTGCACCAACGACGACCAGTGCGTATCGGGCCTGTGCGAGGGAACGCCCATTCCCGAGGCGCCGCTGGTTGACGAAAACGGACCGCGGTCGGTGCTGGCTACGCCCCAACCCCCGGCGTCCATTGCCCCCGTGGCCCTGCGGGTGACCTCGCCGGATTGGCCCTGCCTGGACAAGTACGTCCAGGCCAATGGAACGCTGGCCGCGGCGCCGGTGTTCCAACTGCCGTCCGCCTGGGGAACAATTTCCCTGGTCGGACCCGACATGGTGCCCAGCACGACGTACGTGATCGAAGCTGAATGCGGCGCGTTCACGTCACCGGCGGGGATGGCGCAGACGTGTAATTGGTGCGACATCAACTGCGACGGTGCTGTGAACGGTGCCGACATCCTGTTCCAGGTGAACGGCTTCCAGGGCGATTTGGGCCTTGGGGTCTCGTTCGAGGCCATGGACGTGCACCCGTGCGCGCCCGACCATGTCATCAACGGCTTGGACATCCTGCGCTGCGTGCTGGCCTTCCAGTTCCAGCAAACCTACGCGGACACGGGATGTCCACTGCCGTGCCCGTAGGAGGCATGGACTGGGGAGCGCCCCACCGAGAGGCGACGACGGCCGGCCCGGTTCTCCGGGCCGGCTGTTTTTTTGGATTTCGGCCCTTTCCGCCCAGGAACAAATCGAGCCCTCTGCCGAACGGACAGGTTTTCAGCGGGTGCTTCTGAAGATAGATTTGACGACGTGGAAACAGCATCGGCCTGCCGATCTTGTTTTCCGTCTGTTCATTGGCCGTGCATCCATTCTCTCAAATGAGGAGAGTCCGTACCGTGAACGCCGCAGTCATTCTGACCCTTGTCGTTTCGGGACTGTTGATACCGACCCAGGCGAATGTCGCGCTCCGCATGCCGACGTACTCGTTGGAAGCGGTCTCGATCAACGATCATCCGCTGCCGGGAGGGCCTTCCGCACGGGTTGAAGTGATGCCCGGCGACGTCGTGCGCGCAGAGCTGTATATTCGCGATTGGTCACCGTTCGGCGAGCAGCTCTCTGGAGCGCAAGCGCAACTCGACGCCGCCAGCTATTACAGCGGCAGAAAGGGTACCGTCGCTCCGCTGCACTTTCAGGAACGAATGGATGCCGACCAGGACAACCCTGAGGCGTTCTTTATTGACGTCACCCATCCCAAGTACATCCACAAAGGCAAACAGGTGCTCCCCATCACCGATACCCGCTCTGTCGAGGGTTATCGATGGTTGTCCATCCAGATCAGGCCGCCGGGTCCGCTGAGCGAACAGAATGGCGAGAAATTCTACGTCGGTACGGTGCTCCTCAAGGTCTCGGACAATGCCGAGGGCATTTTCCGGATCCGGCTGCGGTTTGAAGGAGAGGGCACGATTCTGATCCAGGATTCAGGCGCCCCCGTGGAGCCCGTTGACGCGGAGATTCTGGTCCTGGATGTCGTTCCGGCAATCGAAAGCGGCGAGGTCGAAGACACAATCGATCAGCTCAATCGGTCCGACGCGGCCACGCGAATTTCGCAAAGTTCCGTTTCACTTGCCCGCCTGCTCGAGCGGCGCAGCATGACCCTCGCGCGAGATGCATCGTCGCAGTCGGCACAGTAGATCGGCGGCGGGCAAACCCGGTGAAGATCGAGCGTTAGGGGCCCTGCGTTGACGCGCTGGATTTCGCGGGCGGGATCGCCAGCCGGGCCCACTCTCCCCGACGCAGACGCGCAACCTGATAGGACGTCGCGGGACCGAGTTCCTCCAGGTGTGCTTCCGGAGCGGAGACCTCCTCAACCCTCAGGAGTTCACGGGCCACGTCCCGCCGACCGGCGCTGCGCGGGATGACCGCCAGCAGGTGATCCGCGGCAAGAAACGAGCGGATGGCATTGTCGTCCGCGGGCCGTGGCCTGCCACCAATGATGTTGCGATCGGCGTAGGATCCCAGCAAGGCATCCTCCAGACCTTCTCGACGACAGCGAGAGGTCAGCACCGCATACACCGTGGCCTCACCCGCAAACACGCCGGCGTCGGCCTTCGCGAGACCGTCGCTTCCGACCAGAACCGGATCGTCTCCGAGCACTCTTAGGTCGTTCAGCAGCCTCGCCGAGTAGGATGCATCGGCCCAAACAAAGACGGCATCGACTGAGCCCGGCGCGACTGACCCGATACCGCCTGGGTCGCTTGATGGCAGCCCCCCTTCGTCATCACGCCAAATCTCAACTATCGCGTGGAGAACACCCCTGGAGACTCCCTCCTCCGCGCATGCCAACCATTGCCGGGCATGCCAGTCCTCCGCCCAGTTTGCGCTGCGAACGATGAGCGGCCTGCGTATGTGGTGCTCCCTCACCACCCACGCAAAAACCGATCGAAGCAGCGCCGGGCGGTCGTCCCAACAGGGAAACCACCACGCGTGGGGAGAGACTGGCCATGATTCGATCAGGTCCAGGGGCGCGGCGTTCACAAACGGAATGCGTGTTCGGAGGATGGCGAGTTCCGCAATGCGCCTTTCGGGACCCAACGTGCCCACGATTGCGGTCACGTCATCCCTTGTAACGAACGTGCCCAGATCATCCTCGGGCAGGCCCCATCCGTAACGCAGCAGCGGATGGGTATACGTGGTGAGCTTCGTTCGCCCGGACCCCGGAGGAACAGTCCGCCGGCGCGACTCGAGGGCAAGCTGCACGGCCAACAGATCGGCGCGGGGTAGCGTCGGCGGGTCGAAAGGCGCTCCGCCCGGAAGGGTCATCGTCCGAGCCCGCGGGCCAAGTATGCCGATGCCCTGATGGCGAGGTTCGGCATCAGGGCGCGCGTCAGACGCGGCGCGTGGCACATCGGGCTTCTCATTGTCAATGGACGCCAATGCGAGTCCGGCATCCGTACCGATCCAGAGCCGGCCGCGATCATCTTGTGCAATAGCGGTAGTGTGATTCGATGGCAGCGCGATGTCGGCCGATTCTACATCGCTTTCCGCGGCAAGGGACGGGAACCGTTGAGGCATCGTTGCGCCGGTGGACGGCCGTCGCCAAGCTGACCATCGATCTTGATCTGCATCCAGGAGCGCGAGTATCCCCTGGTCCGTTGCCAGCCAAGGCTGACCATCCACAAGCACGATGTCGAGCGCCATGGGAGCGCGACCCGCAACGCGAGGGATGGAATGAAGTCGCCATTTCCCTTCCCGCAACCGTTCGACTACTTGCCCGCGCCAGACCCACCAGACCCGGTCTCCGTCCGCGACCGCCAATCCGATTGACGCTTCAGCAACCGGTGATGGAAGCCGCGCCTTGTCCCTCGCTCCCGGACGGTCGCCGAAGGACACGTTGATGTTCTCCCACTGGCCCCGGATCAATGCCTTCCGCAACAGGGGCCCGCGCCAACACACCGCCAGCAGGCCTGTGTCAGTTTCCACGAGATGATTGACCGCGATCTCCGGTGCATCGGCCCGACGAGCAAGCTGCAATTCCCAGGAATCATCGATCGGATCGTAGACGCTCAGGCCGCCATTGGTCGCGGCGTAGACCCTCCCGCCGTGCAAAAGCACATCGAATACAAGGTTCCCCGCCAAACCGCTGCTGATCTGATCGAAGACATCAAATCGCCCGGCCGTGAAGCGAAACAACCCCCCGCCAAGCGTTCCCAGCCAGACATCGCCCGTGGCGTCATCGACATCGATGGCGGAAACCACAGGAAACGGGAGCCCATCGTCGCGTGTCCAATGGGTTAGACGACCGCCATCGATTCGCGCCAGCCCGCGATTCGTACCGACCCAAAGAAGCCTTTTATGTGCCCGAAGCGCAAAGATCTCGTCTCCCGGGAGGCCATTGGCCTTCGTGTAAACGTGCGCAATGCGCAGCGAGGGAACCCCCTCCGCAAAACTAGGCAGGCAGGTCACGCTCAACAGCAACAGGCCCGCCCAATGGCGACAGTACCATCGCCCTTTGGCCGCCTTTCCATGCCGGAGAGCAGGAGCCATACCGCCTGAGAATCGTTCCGACCTCTTCATAGCGATTTTAGGTAGGCGATCAGATCGTTGAACTGCTCTCGCGTGAGGTCGATCGCCCGTCCGTGGTCCTCCGTGGGATTGAATCGCGTCCAGATTTCCTCCAATGTCCGCGCGGCACCGTTATGGAGGTAGGGAGCACCCTGGCAAATGTTGGTGAGATGCGGCACGTCGAATTCGAGCAAAGGAGTCCCGCTTTCCAGATAGTAGAGCGTCCCGTGGTCGCCGAATTCGTCGTAGTTGAAGAGGTCGAAACGATCGAGCTTGACGGGGTAGTCAAACCACATGGCGTTGCGCAGCGGCGTGATCTTGCGGTTCGTGAAGTGGGGGCTGTCGTGGCAGGTCGCGCAGCGGCGCTGAGGTGGGATCTCATTCCCGCCGTTGTCATGCGTGCGATGGAATACGAGCCTGCCGCGGTACTGACTCGTCGAGAGGCCTTCGGGGCGGCGATAGGGATTGGGCGGAAGTTCGATCGTAGATTCATACCATACCAGCGCATTCAGCTCGTCGGGCGCGAATGGTGCCAATCGCGTGAAGAAGACGGAGAGTCGCGCACCGCATTGCCGCTGGAGAGAAGGATTGGTTCCTTCCCACTTGAACGGACCGGTGTCGAATATCCCTCTCAAGGTTCGGTTGTCCATGGGATGCATGCCGATTCCGTCGGCTTCGATATCGAACGAGAGTCCGTTCAGATGACCATCCGGATGGCAGCTTGCACAGGAGAACTGCCGGCCGAAGGTTATCGCCGCAGTGTGAAAGAGCCGCTCCCCGCGACGAATAATACTGATTTCCTGTGGACCACCGAGTGGAATTGTGCTCGATACCTCCCAGTTTGTCGTCTCGATTACCGAGATGGAATCGTCGAGCGCGTTGGCCACGTACGCGGTTTGCCCGTCGCGCGAGAAGCTGACGCCTCGCGGGCTGGCACCGACATTGATGCGCTTCAACACGAATCGTTCGCAGTAACCGAGATGATTGGGCAGCACGTCCCGACGCTGCTCGTCCGTCAGACCGTCGATCAGTGCAAGCAGCGCATCGACATCTATCACCGCGACTTCGTCCGCGCCGGCCGAGGTGACCAGGGCAAACCGCCCGTCCGGACTGACCGCCACATCGGTGGGATCGGGAAACGCACTTGCCGGTTCATCCAGCAGAACCTGATCGATCCGTCCATCGGCGCGGAGCACGCCGAGCCCGCTACTGATGACCCAATCCTGCTGCAATTGTGTGATCGGAACGAGATTCTTGGTCCGCACGAGCGCGAAAAGGAACGCGTCGCGCCCCGGTATCGAAGCGATGCCCTGGAGCATATTGGCCCCGGGAACCGCCAGGCGCCGGGCCACGCGGCGCGACTCGAGATCCAGCACGGTCAGTTCGGACCGCGGGGGGTCACGGAAGGGAACGTAATCCGGCCGCACACTCGTAACCACGGCGTGCCGTCCATTGCCGGAAACGGCGGCGGACCACGGCCCCATGCCCGCAGCTAACCACTTGGTTTCCTCAGAAGTGCCAATATCAACGACGGAAACCGCATCCTGTCCGGTATTCAAGACGTACAGCGTATCGCCGGCCGGATCGATCACGAGCCCGTGCGGTTCGGCCCCAACGACAATTCCTCCCACGATATTCAGGGATGCCAGATCGAGGACACTGACGGTCTCCTCCAGCCGATTGGAGACGAACGCTAATCGGCCCTGCGGGTCGACGGCGACATCCTGCGGGCGGCGACCTGCCGGAATCTCCCCGATAGCGCCTTCCATGGGGTCGACAACAATCATCGAATTGGACTGCGCACACGCAACCAGCAAGCGGCCGTCCGGCATTACGGCCAGGTTCACTGGCGTCTTGTAGTGACCATCATTCGGGGACAGGCGAAATCCATGTTCGAGAACCTCGCGATGGGAATCACGCGGACGGTGACAGGTGTCGCAGTCCATGCGATCGCCACGTCGCACGTCGACGGCACGGTCCATCCATGTCGGCTCTGACGAAAGCGAATGACCGAGTCGTCGGCGCTCGATGTGCACGCTGCCCGGGCCATGGCACGCTTCGCACTGCACGCCGTCTTCCGGGCGGAACCCGGACATGTGCCAGCGCGGCCCCTCGTCCGCGCCCGTGGAATGACATCCCAGGCAGAGCCGAGCTTTGCGCGGCGCATCACCGACCCCGCAGAGTGCGGCAATGTGTCGCGCTTCCGGCTTCGACAGCGCTGCGTACGCATCCCGATGCCCGGCTATGGGGTCCATTGCGCATGGCGACGCGGACGCGCCGTTTGAATGACACTCGATGCAGATATTCGGGCCGACGAATCGGGGAAGTTCTTCGGAAACGTCCGGAGGGCTGAAGGATTCGCTCTGGGCGTACGAGCACGTCACGACCACCGGTGCCAAGGCGAACCAAAAAACAGGACTGAACAGGCTCGCGCGACGTGCATCAGCCTGCCGGAACCGCGTCACGGTCGATCCTCCTCCGCTGCAAGGCCTGTCGTGTCGCCGCCTTCTCGATGCTCCGCGGGCAGCCGGAGAACATGCGGTGGCTTTCGCAGGGCAAGAACGTGTCGGTTAGGTGGCGTCAGTTCTCGATCCTCGTGACACCCGATGCACCCGCGATGCTCGCCGGGCATGATCCAGAACCAGTTGTGCATTGCCGCAATCGACCGCCCCTCGCCATCGAGCGTTTCGAGACGAAGCGGCGTCATTGCCGGAACCCGTCCGTAGAATGATCCGTCGAACTCGACGGGCAGCGTACCCAGCGCGACCTCTTCCGCGAAGTCCGACGGCACGGCGTACACCCGTACGGAGTGAATCCGACCCCGCTCGACCATTGGCGAAACCGACCCATCAGCCAGGTAGACATCAAGCCCGTAAAGCTCACCTTCATCGAGTTCGTCGCGCACCACGCTGGAGCGTCCCGCCGGCATAGGCCGTGGCTCGACCACGACCGGGTCCAATTCATGCCATCCTTCTGTCACGATCACGGGGGCCCATTGTCCCGATGTGTCCGCTTCGGCGAGGAACAGATCAAACGTCGCGGCATCGCGCGCCCGCGCAGATAGGAGAAGCCGCTGATCCTTCATCGGCCACAACGACGCGACAGACGTCCCGACTTCGGTCGCCAGTTCAGTTCGTTTGACCAGACTGCGCGCTCGCGGAACTGTAGTGATCTTGTCGCCATCGGTGCCGGATTCGATGAAGGCCACTCGATCCCGCCCCAGCGGGCGCAGCCCGAAACGAAACGCCGGTGCATCGTGCATGGCGGCAAAGGGAAACAAGCCCACACCGTCAGGGAACACGGTCATCAGTCCTGTTTCCCTCACGCGGAGATCCGCTTCACCCGACGTCCCCGCCAGTCCCGTGGCAAACACGAGGCGCCCATCCGAGATCAGCACAGGATCGAATGATCCAAGAAGGTTGAAGGTGATTCGCCGAAGGCGGCTTCCGTCAAGCCGAACCGTATACAGCGCGGGCGGCAGACCTGCCGCCGGACGGCTCACCAGACCAATCTGCGGAACGGGTGCATCGGCATCGAGCGTGTAGATCGTCGAGAGGTAGATCGCTGCCAGGCAATCCGTCGGACAGGCCGCGACAATGCGCGGGTTTGACCCGTCCGTCCCGACTTCCCACGCGCGGAACGGTTCGTTGGCTTCACGGCGACCGACAAAGAGCAGTCGCCGGCCGTCGTGGGAAATGTCAGCGCGTCCCGCCGAAAGAAGACTCGGCGCCAGATCGACCGCTCCGCCGGATGTTCCCGGTGCAACGAGCCGTGCAAGGCGACTCCCATCGGGCAGCGGCTTCCGCCGATCGACGAGATTCTCGCGGGCTTCCTCATCGACCGCCTCGGCCGGGACGCGAGTACACACGACGGTTGCGTCCGGGAATTGATGCGTTGCGGAAATGCTGGCCAAAACGGGAAAATCAACCAGCAGCCAGAGAACCGGGCCGAGGATGAAATGACATGACACGCGAAACTGCCCGCTTGCTGATGCGGCGCCCCGCTCCCCCGCCGCAAAGAACTGAAAACCTATTTCGCCCGATTGCGGTAGAGCTCCGGGTCGACCACGGCGCGCATGGCGTCGGTGTTCAGGCGCCCGTCGAAGAACACGTTCAGTCGATCGATCACCGGACCGGGCGCGGTCATCACATCATTATAGCTCACTTCCATCATGCGGAAGTTCTTCCTGCTCCGCACGAACTGGAACACCTTGTCGATCTGCATCTGGAAAACCTGCTTGATCTTCTCTGCCGGGAGATCTCCCACACCCTTCTGATTGCGCTCGAGCATCACGTTCTGCGACTTGACCACCTCATCGAGATGGCGGCGCATAAACACCACGCGATAATCGTGGGTCTCCGGCAGATCGAGCAGGAGCAGGTGCACCATCTTCACCACCTTGCCCGGCGCGCCCCTGAGCCAAGACGCATCCTCCTTGGTTTTCTTGACGGGCTCGAATTCGTAGTAGCCCTTGGGATTGTCCTCGTCGGCCGTGCGAATATTGTCCGTCAACGCTGGAATTCCGCCGTGATCCAGCATCTGCATCATCATCGATGTGCCCGAGCGCGGCAGACCGGAAACGATGGCAAGATAGTCAGCTTGAGCCTGGTTCATGTCGCTCCCTGCGCGCTCCTTCTTGACCCCAGCAAGACAACGCCGTTACGGGACGGTCTGCGTCGCGGTGGCAATGACCGCCGGTGTCTGATCAGCCTCGTCGAAAAGCCCGACAAAGCGGTCGGCCAACTCCCCCTCCTCCGAGCGCAGCAGCTCGACGAACGGCGTCGCCACGCTCTGGAACAGAAGTTCAGCTGTCACCGTAAACGGCCCCGACGCGTCGCCCAGGTCGATGTTATAGGTGACCTCATCCGAACCGCCGCGAAAGTCCGTATCCGTCGCGGCCGAACCCACTACGGCGATATCGGCACTGGCGATACTCTTGTTGAAGCCCGCCGGAAGCAGACGATTATCCTTGGCATAGCTTGCCGCGCGCAAGAGCGCATAGGTCGGCTCGCCGTCGGTGTTCTCCATGATGGACTGATAAATCTGGACCTCGTCCTCGCCCACGATCACGTCGTGATGCGGTTCGAACGTCATCGGATCGACATCGGCGTCGTCGCCCGCGATGCGACCGTCCGCCAGCGGAGCGCCCGATTCGAACACGATCGCGCCCGCGGCGTCGCGAACCACGAAGTGGATCCACACCCGCCGCGAAGGGAATCCCGTGGGCAGCTTGTGCCCGGAGAGATTCGTCACCAGCACCGTGGCCACAAGCCCATCGGCCTGCTGCCGCACATCTTCGAACGCCAGCGTGGCCGTTTCATTGCCCAGGAACTCTTCCGTCCGGGCGATCGCGTCATTGAATTGCGCCGTCGAGGCGGTCAGGTTCAGCGTGTCGATGTTGTCCCGCAGCAGCCGGAGCATGAAGACATTGCCGCCAAGGAACACGTGCCGGGCGAACGGCGACCGTCCCATCAGACTTGTCGGAACCAGAGACAAGGCGACTTCGCCGGAAGCGTCAGGCATATGGCACTGCTGACAGGTTCGATCTTCCCCGATGCCGTCGCCGTACTCGCTGAACTGCCACTCCAGGTACTGCACCTGTTCCGGAAACGTCTCACCCGTAAGTTGACCCGAGCCATCCACCACCGGTGTGAATAGCGTGTGGCACGTCGCGCAGAGACCCGACTCCGTCACGTGCGCCCCTTCCACCGGCAGAAACGCCACCGCCCCCTGCATGATTTCCGGCGACTGCGGCTCCGGAAACGGACCGAAGATAATCCGGTCAGGCGGTTCGGTAGTCGTGTCGATAACATAGGCGCCGCTGAAACTCGCCGGCCCGTCGACCAGGAAGTCATCCTGGATCTGATGGCAGAGCGTACACGACACACCGTCCATCGCGGCCTCGTGGAGCGGGTTCGCCGGATCAATGAACCCATCACCCAGGATCGGCGCCAAGCCGTCGTTGACGGCATTCTGGACCCGCGCCATGGGCATGTGGCATACCGCGCAAACGTCCTCGATCACCGCCGCCAGCCCCGGATTCTGCGCCACCTCCGACTCGACGGACGCCAGGAAAAACGGATCCCGCCCCGCGTGAGCCATCATCGTCGCGCGCCACTGGTTGGCGATGGACACATCGTTGCCAATCTCGTCCCGCAGGTCGTTATGACAGACCGCGCAATTCCCTGATCCCGAAAAGTCGGCCGTCTCGAACCGCGAAAGCGGCAGGCCCGGCAGGTCCACCATCCCGTTGTCGTTGTCATTGTCATTGGTATTGTCGTTGCCGTTCGCGTTGTCGTTGCCATTCGCGTTCGTATTCGTATTCGTATTTCCATTGTTCACCGGAACGCACGACAGCGCGACAAACAGGAGAGCGGCGAACACCGAAACAAGCCGAGCAAGAATACGAGCGCGGGATTCAAAAGACAGGCACATTGGCGGACTCCACCATCAGTCCGCGCCGTCCCCCGCTTCGCACCGCCACGCAGTGGGGTTCAGGCGCGACGGCATTGTGGCCCACTTGACCGCCGCGGGCAAGATCGTAGCCTGAGGAACCGCCGGAACACGGAGTGGCACACCCTCGACTTCTAAGACGTGAAAATCGTCCAGGTACTCGAGACCGGCGACCTGCCCGGCTGCGCTAAGGAGGTGAAGCAATGGCTCGCTGGCCCTGGTTCGAACGCAAATTCGAGTTCAATTTCCCGCCCGCGAAATTCCCCGACCTGCTCGAGCGCTGGCGGGGAACGCCCGCGCGCATCGAGGAACGCGTCCGCGGATTAACCCGAGACGTGCTCGTCCGCCGGCTGGGTGAGACGTGGTCCATTCAGGAGAACATCGGCCACCTGCTCGCGGAAGCGACCCTGCCCGAGCAACGGCTGGCGCAAATTCTCGCTGGCGAGGCGACACTCGTCGCTGCGGACGTGAGCAACCGGCGCACCCACCATGCCAGTTTCAACGATCGTGAAATCGGCGAACTCCTGGCCGCGTTCCGAAAGCGCCGCATGGGCCTTGTCGCTCGCTTCGAGGCCGTGAACGAGAGCGACTGGGGCAAGTCGGGCCTGCATCCCCGCCTCAACCAGCCCATGCGTATCGTTGACCTGCTCTACTTCGACTGCGAGCACGACGACTACCACCTGGCAAGAATCGCCGAACTCATCCGTACGTTCTCAACCTTGCCCCTTTGACTACGGCACCCGTTGAGGTAACGCGAGCCGGAGGGCATCAGGGTCGCCGTCGACCGTCCGGCACGTCATGCCTTACAATGCCCCCATGCAGAACTACCTGACCCTCGCCGGAAACCACATTCTCAGTGTCCCCCTGCCTGACCGGGCGGACATCTTCTACGCCCCCCCGCCCATGCCGGGCATTTCCCGTCGTGATGTTCCCGCCGCGGTCCGCCGAGCCTTCGAGCAGCCGCTGGACATGGAACCGCTCGACAAGCTGGTGAGCAGCAAGTCGCGCGTGCTCATCGCCTTCGATGACAACTGCCAGCCCTTCCCCGAAACCCCCCGCCCGGACATCCGCGAGCAGGCCCTCGGCGTCCTCCTGCCCATGCTCTACGCCTGCGGCGTCAAACGCGAGAACATCCGCCTGGTCTGCGCCGTCGCCCTGCACCGCAAAATGAAGCGCCATGAGTTGGCCCGCATGGTCGGCCCCAAGGTCATGGCCGAGTTCTATCCGCGTCAGCTCGACAATTTCGACGCCGAGAACCGCGTCGACATCGTCGACCTGGGCACCACCGACCACGGTGAGCCCGTGCAGGTCTGTCGAGGCGTGGTCGAAAGCGATCTCGTCATCTACGTCGACACCGTGCAGATTCCCCTCAATGGCGGGCACAAGTCCGTGGCCGTGGGTCTCGGAACCTACGAGTCCATCGCCAACCACCACGCTCCGAAGATGACGGCCGACTCCCCTCACGTCATGCAGCCCCAGGGCTCGTGCATGCACGACTGCATCGAGCGCCTCAGCCGGGTCATCCTCAAGCAAAGCCGCATCATGGTCATGGAGGCGGCCATGAACAATGCCACCTACCCGGCCCACGTTTCCTACCTTGGCAAGCCTCCCGCCAAGTGCAACGGCGTCGAGAAGACGATGCGGGCGCTGACGCCGCTCTCGATGAAACTGCTGCCCGAGCCCGTGCGCAAGTCCGTGCTTCGCGGCGTGCGCAGCGCCTACGATCCCATCGCCATCCATGCCGGATCAATCGACGCCGTCCACGCCCGAACCCTCCAGTCCATGCGCGATCAACTTACGCTCTCGGCACCGCGCCAATATGACACAGTCGTCTTCGGACTGGCCGACCTGAGCCCCTACGCCGTCGGGGCGCGGATCAATCCCGTGCTCGTCGTGAGCGATGTCCTCGGATATGTCTTCAACTGGTTCTACAATCGCCCGCTGGTGAAGCGCGGCGGCGTGGTCATCATTCTCAACCCCGTGTTCGAGATCTTCCACCCCGAGTACCACGTGGCCTATCAACGCTTCTACGAAGAAGTGCTTGCGGAAACATCCGACCCCTTCGCAATGCAGGAGCGCTTCCAGGAGTCCTTCGCCCGGGATCCGCACTTAATCGACTGTTATCGCAACCGATATGCCCATCACGGGTTTCACCCGTTTACCGTCTGGTACTGGGCAACCTACGCCCTGAAATACCTGTCGAAAGTGATACTGGTGGGTCCGCCGGACGACCGCGCCGCCAGGCGCCTCGGCGTGGGCTGGGCCCCGAACATCGGCCGCGCCCTGGATGAGGCACAAGCGCTTTCTGGCGGTAACGACGTGGCCGCGCTCACCATTCCGCCTTTTTTCTACGTGGACGTGAAATAGAATCTGCACAGAGGTCGCCCCCGTCTGGACGCACCTCCACCGCTCTCACGATTCGACCAGAACAATCGAAAGCGAAGATGCGGCTTCCTTTTCGGGAGGTCTTTCCTGGCATTTGCGGAGGACAATCATGAGCCCCACATTTGATCTGCTCGGCCTCGTCTCCATCCTCGCCATTCCCCTTCAGATCGTCTATCACGTGGTCTGGGGCCTCGGCGACTTCCTGGTCTTTAACGTGCTCCACCTGGGCCCGTACCTGCCCATCCCGACGCCGTTCGCATAAACGGAGACGGCGGCGCGCAGCGGAGAGCGCTTTTTTCTCACCTGGAGCAATCTGCGGAGGGGGATGCTGTCGCTATTGTGGGAGAACTTCCAACCCCACCACGGTGACGTCATCCTGGGGGTTGAGCGAACCGGTCTCGTTATCCAGCCAGCCCTCGATGCGCTGCATGGCCTCGTGGATCGTCCCCGCGCCCAGCGGGGCCAGTGACTGCAGGAAGGCGCTGCCGTCGCTGGGTGCCGACGGTGTCGACTGGCGGACCAGTTCCAGCCCGTCGGTGTAGAGCAGCAGCTTGTCGCCCGGACGAAGCCGCGCCTCGCCCGTGGGAAATTCCTCTTCCTTGAAAATGCCCAGCAATCCGCCCGCACACTTCAACTCGCTGACCGACCCCTCGGGCGAAATCAGCACAGGGTACGGGTGCCCGCCACGGGCGAATCGCAGCGTCAACGTGCGATGGTTGAGCAGCGCGTAGCAGGCCGTCACGAACTGGCAGTTGGGCAGTCCCTGCTCGGCCAGGGCGGCGTTGAGCTCCGCCATCGTGTCCGTTGGATTGACCACTTCGTAGTCGCTGCCGCGAACGCGTTTGGAGACAATCGCCCGCTTGATGAAGATCGTCAGCAGGCTCGCCGCCATGCCGTGTCCCACGGCGTCGGCCACGTAAAACGCTGTGTGGTCCTCGTCCACGCGGCAGATGTCGAAGATATCCCCCGAGACCCACGTCGCGGGTCGATAGATGCTGGCGAACTGCACGCCGTTGATCGGCTCGTGGATCTGCGGCAGGAAGTCCCGCTGCAAACGCGCCGCCAAGCGCATCTCCTGATCCACTTCGCGAAGGTGCTGGTTGAGCCGCTTGCCCAGCCGCTCCATCGCCCGCACTTCCTGGTCCATGCGCCGGAAGTGGTCGTGGTAACGCTCGATCATGGCGAACCGGCCCCGAAGTTCGTCAGGCTGGATCGATCGCCGAACCACTTCGACGAGTCCGCCCCGCTCGGCCAGTGCCCGGTGATCCCCGTCGGCCAGAATCACCGTCGCGATGCGCTGGTTTTCCACCAGACGCAGCAGGTCATCAAAATCGGCCTGCGGGGGCGCCAGAACCGCCGCACCGCCCGCCCCCATCGCATTCGCCTCAAACGTGGCCACACCGGAAACGTCCGCTTTCGGGGCAGGGAGCACGATTGCGTCAGGCGGGTTCAACCGCGCCGCCTTGAGCGCCTCGTGGTAGTCACGGGCCACGATCACTTCCCACCCGTCCTGCATGAGCAGGCCGCGCGTCTCCCGTGTGGGGGTCTCCGGGCTTGAATCGACCAGAAGGGCTTTCATGGTCCGTGGAGGCTCCGTGCGGCGCTCTCCCACGGGTCGTGCCGAGGCAAAGAGTCCGCTAAAGGAACCTTCGACGAATCAGGAGCCCCGGTTTAGCAGCGATTCAGGCAGGTCGATGTGGTCGCCGGGACGAATGCCCAGCTCATGGAAGACCCCGCCCCGCACCTCAATGGCCACGTGAAAAGGACCGGAAGGCAGGTAGCGGTACGGGCGGTCGTCCAGCGGGACCATCGTATAGAGGTTCAGCACTTCGCCCTCGGCCGACAGGTAGACGATGTCCAGCGGCACGACCGTGTTCTTCATCCAGAAGCTCGTCCGCGTGGACCCCGGAAAGACGAAAACCATGCCCCGCTCGGTGCCGTCCGCCAGTGGTGCCATCTGCTCTTCTTTCTGGAACATCAGCCCCCGGACCCGCTCCGGCTCGTCGTCGGCCACCCAAAGGCGGAACCTGTGACCTTTGATGGTCACGTCGACGGTACCCATTTCCTCATCGTACACGTGATGCGGCTCACGGGAGCAGGTGGGCATGGCCAGCAACATCCAGGCAAGTAGAAATACACCGAAGGTCAGCTTCGTGGTCATGGAGAATTCCGCCGAACGCGAGGCCCGGATCGCGGGCGTCGCGGCAGCGTAACCGATGTGCGGCGATCAGTCATCGCCCTCGCCCGAGGTGAGCGGAACGCCTTTGAGATCCGTCCGCCCGGCGCGGTAATCATCCAAAACCCGGCGCGTGTAGAGCACGTCCCGGACCGCCAGCACGCACAGCCAGAGGACCATGCCCAGCATTACCGCCCAGTAGGCGGCGTAGGGTCGAGGCCGGTCGGGGATGTCTACCACATAGATGCCGACGACGAACATCACGGAGATCACCAGCATGATCCCTGCGCCAAGCCGCCGCCAGGGACGATCACCCCCGATGGGCGCCCGGCCGGTCCACCCGCCGGACCACGGACTCAGGTAGCGCCAAGCAAACGCGGCGCCGCTCAAGATGAGCGCTATGGAAAACAGAAGCTTGGGCATCGGCGGGCGTCTCAGGAGAGAGACAAAACGTTGCCTTCGGGTCCCGATCCTGTCGGATTCTATCCCGTTTTCAGTGTCCCGCCCACCGAATCGACCGGATTCGTCGGTCCACCACGCTGAGAATCAGCGCATCTGCTCCAATCGCCGCTCGATCATCTCCCCGATCTGCCGGGGATCGGCTTTCCCCTGGGAGAGCTTCATCACCTGCCCGCGCAGAAAGGCCACCGCCCGCGTGGCCTTCTTGGGGTTCTCCAGGGCGTCGCGGATGGCCGCGTCGTTCTCGGCAAAAGCCTGATCCACCCACGCCTGTGCCGCCGAGGCATCCCGCACCTGCACGAGTCCCATCGACTCCGCAAGCCGCGACGGTGATTCGCCATGTTCGAGCATCGCTTCCGCCACCTGGTTGGCCGCCGTGCGACTGATCGTTCCCTCTTCGACGATGCGCGCCAGCTCGGCCAGTGATGCGGCACTGACACCCAATTCCGTTACGGGCACGTTGCGGTCGTTGGCCAGACGCAGCCAGACGTTGACGAACTGCTTACCGAGCAGCGCGGCCGGTGCTCCGGCGGAAACGGCGGACTCGAACAGATCGGCCGTGGGTCGATGATCCACGATCGTATCCGCGTCCTTGGGATCGAGCCCGAACTCGGCAACCAGACGCCGCCGTCGGGCCACCGACCGCTCGGGAAGTGCCGCCATCATGTCATGCAGCGCGGCCTCGTCGAAAGTCACCGGAACCAGGTCAGGATCGGGGAAGTAGCGGTAATCGTGGGCCGCCTCCTTGGGACGCTGGTATTCCGTCACGCCGCGGTCATCGTTCCACCCGCGATTCTCATTCGGCGCCACGCCGAGAACAAAATCGGGATCATCCCGCCACGCGGCGATGTGCCGTTCCATTTCATAGTGAATCGCGTTGCGCACCGAGCGGAAGCTGTTAAGGTTTTTGATCTCCACGATGGGCGTGCGGAATTCCTTGCCGTCCTTCTCGATCACCACGTTGACGTTGGGCTCGAAGCGCATCTGCCCGCGCTGCATGATGCCCTCGCTTACGCCCAGGTGCCGCACCAGCCGCTGCAACTCGACGCAGAACGCGTAGGCCTCCTCCGGCGAGGTGATGTCCGGCTCGGTGACGATTTCCAGCAGCGGCGTGCCGGCCCGGTTGAGGTCCACCAGCGTGCAGTCCCCCGCGTCGTGAATGTTCTTCCCCGCGTCCTCTTCCAGGTGAGCCCGCTTGATCCGCACCGTCCGTGATCCGCCGTCCACGTCGATCTCCATCCGCCCGTGCTCCGCGAGCGGCAGATCGTACTGGCTGATCTGGTAGTTCTTGGGCATGTCCGGGTAGTAGTAGCTCTTGCGGTCCCATTTCGAGCGGCGGGCGATGCGACACCCCAAGGCAAGCCCCGTGCGCACGGAGAATTCCACAGCTTGGCGATTGATCACCGGCAGCGTCCCCGGATGCCCCAGGCACACCGGACATACGCACGAATTCGGCGGCGCCTCATACCTCACCGGACAAGCGCAGAACATCTTCGTGGCCGTCTGGAGTTGAACGTGAATCTCCAGACCGACGATGAGGCGAATATCAGCGTTGGGAATCATACGGCATATCCTGTATCAGCATTCGTCGCGCGCAGGATGCTACCGTATTAGATTGGCGCAATCGACGCCATAAATCACGACCGGCTGGCAATCGCCGCGGCCAGGGGATTGACGAAATTGGGAACGACGGCGTCCGCCGCAAGCTGCTCGCCGATTTCGAAGAGCCGCTCCAGGGCGTCGCCCGGCGCGGCCGGCGGCTGCACGCCCCAGTACTTACGGACCGTCAGGTACACGGTCATGGGCACGACCTCGTGGGCCTCCCGCCGGACCTCGAACGTCGTGGTCCGCGACTTAACCTCCACGTAGGCCTGGAGATCGCACTCCGGCGTGAGGGCGATGCCGTAGTACGGCTGGGCATCGATGACGTGCGCGGCGTGCTCGCCGAAGAGCATCGCCGACGCGGCGTTCTCCCCCAGCAGCGTCTCGGCCACGAGTTGATCGTGATTGCCGCGATAGGCCAGATCGAATGCAAAGACAAGTTCGATGTGATCGTAGTCCAGGTCGCCGAGCGTGAAATGGTACGGCGCCTGGGAAAAGACCAGCTTGCCGAACTCGTGAACTTCGTCGAGGCTCTCGGGAGCAAATTGCCCGAAGCGAAGGTTATTGGCCTCCACCCGCACCCAGCGCCGCGAGCCGCCGTCCTCCGAGTCTTCCTCGACGATAACCCCCCCGCCTTCGCGGCGGCGGAGCTTGCGCAGGCCGGTGTATTTCTTCCGCAGGCGGTCGAAAAAGTGCAGCACCGTCTCCCGTTCGGGTCGGATGTCCATCTTCAGGTAGAGCCGACCGCTGACGTAGAAGTCGTCGCACACCGCCCCTAGGTTGTTGTGCATGGTAGGCCTCTATGGAAAGTGCCTTGTCTCCGGAGCGCCACTCCATTATTGAGCATTTCGACGACGAATTCAACGAGGAGCCGTCCAATCTCGTCCGGAAGCCCCCGTGGGAACCCGGTTGACGGTTCGGCTGTAAAATCGTTCGTATTCGTTCATCCGGCGCGTCTCTCCTGCCGGTGCCCCGCCGGGCACTCGCTGCCCACAGGATACATCGGCAAGTCGGTGCCGATATTGTTCAGGCGGCCGTCCCCGGCACCGATGACGAAACCGGGAGCGGCGACAGCACGACAACCGTTGTAGCAGCGGAGATCATGATGGCGGACGATCCAACCGCACGACAGGCCGGGGCCAGGAACACGTTGGCCGGGCTCGTATTCCCTTTTCTTGTGGCCGCATTCGGTGCGTGGTTTCTTTGGGATGGATACATCAACTACCCGCGGGAGAACGTCGCGGAGCTTTTTCGCCGTCAGGGAAAACCAACGGCGGGCATGCCGAGCGCCGACGCCGAGCTCACCCAGGCGGCCGCCATGCACCGCGCCGCCGCGCTGTCTGGCGTTTCAAGCACGGCCGACGTCCTTGATCGGCTGGGCGAACCCGCCTTGAAAACGGATGACCAGTTTTTCTACCCCGGCTTCGGCGGCGGCCTCCGCATCGACTTCAAGAACGGCTTCTTCCACACCGCGGAGTGGGAAGACGCTCCGCACAACGCGACCGATCTGGTGGTGCAGCGCTGGATCGGCATCGCGCTCGCCGCCGTGGCCGTCGGATTGCTGATCCGCCATGTGCTGGCCTCGGCCCTGAAATCCCGAACGACCGACGAAACAACCTCGGCGACAGCGGACACGTAACGCCGGCTCAAAGGGATACGGGCAGCAAAGCGACGATTTCTCCTGCAATTTCCGCGGGGGATTTGTCCGTCGTGCTCACCGTTTGATGAGCACAGGCACCATACAGCGACACGCGCTCCGGAGGGAAGTCCGCATCCGGCGCGCCTCCTGAGTTACGAAGGTGTGGTCGAAAGGTCTCCGTATCCGGATCAGCCGCCAGTCTCCGGGCGAGCGCCGCGCGATCCGCCTCCAGCCACACGACAAAACCGAGCCGCCGCAGCGTCTCGCGGCTCTCCGGATCGACCACGGCACCACCACCGACACTGAGAATCATGCCGCTCCGAAGCATATCGTCATTGCCGGCGATCTCTCGGATCACCCCGCGTTCGTGGCCGCGAAAGCCCGGCTCCCCCTCTTCGGCGAAGATCTGTGCGATTGTCCGCCCGGTACGTCGGACAATCATCTCATCCGTGTCAATCAACGGAAGATTCAGCAACCGGGCCAGCTCTTGCCCGACCGTTGTCTTGCCCGCTCCGCGGTATCCGATCAGCACGATGGGTCGCGCGTTGGGACTTGGAACCTTCATCCCCCTGCCGCCTCGGGTTCCGCCGCCGCCTTCGAGCGCGCCAGCTCGGCCATGACGCACGACCGTCCGCTTTCCTTGCTCGGCGACTTGCCCAACCAGAGGGCAAACTGCGCCATGGCTTGACGAACGAACATGTCCAGCCCGTCCAGCGTCGGTACGCCGGCCTCACGTGCCGTTCGCAGCAGTTTTGTTTCCAGCGGATGATAGACCAGGTCAAACACGAGACGGCAGTTCGATAGCGATCCTTCCGGCATGGGCGATGCGTCCACATCCGGAGCCATGCCCACGTTCGTGCAATTCACAAGAACCTCGCCCTCGCGAAGCTCCCGATCTTCCCAAGAGCGCGATTTGCACCCGAACGTCGCCGCCAACTCCTCGCGCCGCTCGGCCGAACGACCGTAGACCGTTGCTGTTGCGCCGAATTCACTCAAGCCGGCCAGCAGTGCCCGCGCCGCTCCGCCGGTACCCAGCACATCGACGCGCAGCCCGACGAGCTGGGTACGCTTGCGCCCCAGTGCCTCACACAGCGAGTCGATTGCCGCGTAGCAATCGGTATTGAAACCCTTGGCTTCACCGTCGCGGAGCACAACGGTGTTCACCGCGCCGATCGCCGCTGCCTGGCGGTCCGCACGATCGCCGAGCCAGCGCAGGGTCAGTTCCTTGTGCGGAAGCGTTACGCTGAATCCGCCAACGTTCAGCCAGTCGCGCTCCAGGCATCCGTCGAGAAAGCGGCGCAGATTCCCGGGGGTCGGGCGTACCAGCACCGGCACATACACCGCATCGATCCGCTCCTCGGCAAACCAGTGATTGAACAGCACCGGCCCCATCGAGTGCATCACCGGATCGGCCAGTACGCCGAAGACCTTCGTCTCGCGCGTCATCGCCGACCAGCGGAAGCGCTGCGTCATCTCCTCCAGGGTGAATTGGCCCTCGGCCGTGCGCCATTCGGGTCGCAACGCACAATAGGTTGCAAACGAGTTCAACTTGCGGGCCAGTAACCGTGTCCAGAGCCCCGCCTCCCCTTTGGCAATGGCCACGACCATGGGTCCGTTCTGCCGCATCAGATCCAGGGCGAGGAAGCTGTCATGAACCGAATCGCAGTTGTAGGCCATCTTGGCGGCGAGAACCTCCGGATCGAGCAGTGCCCGGCGGATGACGCCCGCCGCCTGATCCGGCGTGGTCATGCGGTCGTGCATGGAGAGGATCAGGCGCCGCTGGTGTCCGTTTGCAGATCGCTCTTTCCGATAGCTCTCCCGCGCCTCCGCGCTCCGCTCCCATTCCGCCAACTCGAAATCAATGAGCGCATCCGTGTCTCTCGTCGCATCGAGCAACCGCTTCATCCGCGTGGGCTGGTCGTCCGAGCAGCGCCCGCCTTCGCTGCTGGCGCGGCAGGTCACAATCCAATGCCGCCCCGGAAGGGTTCGCAGGTAATCCGCCAGCGCCATGGCGTCCCCTTGGTAGGAATCGATGCGCAGCTCGACAAGTTGCGCCCCAGCGGAGAACGCCCGCTCCGCCCGGCGGCGCAGCGCATCCAGATCATCGCCGGCAACTGATACAACAAGTTCCGTCATTGCAAATTACCCATCCAGAATCTGTATCGGCCGACCGGCAAGCCGGCATCTCCCAGGCCGTGACGTATCGCTCTGTATTTTAGTTCGCCGGGAAGGTTCAAGCGGTCCGATGGGGAAATACCGCAGGGCGAATCGCGAGACAATAGCTCCTCACTTCGGCCTGCGGCAACCCTCTCCTGGCACATTCGAATTTCAGGGGGTATCGTTCACTGATCATGATCAAGAATCCCCGGACGACCCCCGGCGTGATCTTCGACCTCGATGGCACGCTTCTCGATACCCTTGAAGATATTACGGCGTCGCTGAACGCTGTTCTGACCCGAATTGGTCGCCCCACCAAACAGGCCGGGGAGGTCCGCGACCTGGTCGGGGAAGGACTTGCCCGCATGCTCAGTCTTGCTTCGGGTCGGAACGAACAGACTGAGATCGACAGGCTTATCGAACTCTACCGCCCGGAGTATGCCCGACGAATGTTCGACGAAACCCGCTTCTATCCGGGGGCAGAGACCGCCCTGACGGAACTCGCCCAGGCCGGCGTGCCCATGTGCGTTCTTTCCAACAAGACGCACGATTTCACGGAGTCGCTCTGCCGCAGATTTCTCAACCCTTGGCCATTCGTCCGTTTCCTGGGGCAGCTTCCCGGCGGACCTCGAAAGCCGGATCCGACCACGGCGCTCGAACTCGCCGCGGCCATGGACCGCCCACCCGAGCTGGTCTGTTTCGTCGGCGACTCCGACGTGGACATCGAAACGGCGCACAATGCGGGCATGGCTGCGCTGGCGGTAACCTGGGGCTACCGCAATGTAGACATTCTCAAGAGCACCCGGCCCACCTGGATCATCGACGACCCGAGGGAAATCCCTCGCGTGATTCTAGGCCACGATTGGCACTGACCACGCGTGGCGACGCCTTTCTTCCGCCCAGTCAGCGGCCACAAGATACTGAGAACTCTGCTCTCGCCGCCCACCACGGCCCGATTCAGCGCGACTCCGTTGTGGTCGATAAAACCGCAACGGCGAGCCCCGTAAGAGGCAGGGAGTCCAATTGTCGTGGTTATAGGACCCTCTCCCGGCCCGCCAAATCACTGGAGCACGCGGTGGATAATCTTGTTTCACAGCAATCCGGGAGTGCGATGCGTGTCGTTTGCGTCTGCGGCGCTCGGCCGAACTTCATGAAAGTAGCCCCCCTCGTGGACGCCCTGCACCACGCGGACATCCACCCTACCCTGGTTCACACCGGCCAGCACTACGACGAGCACATGAGCCGCTGCTTCTTCGAGGAACTGGGCATCCCGCGTCCGGATATCAACCTCGGCGTGGGCAGCGGTTCCCACGCGGTCCAAACGGCCGAGGTCATGCGCCGCTTTGAGCCGGTCTGCCTCGAAACCCGCCCGGACTGGGTCGTGGTCGTGGGCGACGTCAACAGCACCATGGCTTGCGCGCTCGTCGCTGCCAAACTGAACATTCCCGTAGCCCACGTCGAAGCGGGACTTCGCAGCTTCGACCGCACCATGCCCGAGGAGATCAACCGAATCGTGGCTGACTCCATCAGCGATCTGCTGTTCGTCAGTGAACCCAGCGGCGTCGAGAATCTGCGTCGCGAGGGCATTCCCGATGAACGGATCCGCTTCGTCGGCAACGTCATGATTGATACGCTTCTCCGCCATAGAGAAGCCGCCGAGCAGTCCGCGATTCGCGAGAGACTCGGCCTCGAGCCACGCGGGTACGTCGCCGTCACCCTGCACCGGCCGTCCAATGTGGACGATCCCACTGCACTGGGCTCCATCCTGAACGCCCTGGAGAACATCTCCGCGGAACTCCCCATAGTATTCCCCTTGCACCCGCGCACGGCCGCCAACTTCAAGCGGTTCGGCCTGGGCGCCCGGCTCGCCGGCCTGCCACGGCTCATCCGCACCGAACCCCTCGGCTACCTCGATTTCCTCTCCTTGATGGCCGGTGCGGCGGCCATGCTGACGGACTCGGGCGGAATCCAGGAGGAGACGACCATACTCGGCGTGCCGTGCCTCACCCTGCGGGACAACACCGAAAGGCCGATCACGCTGACCAGTGGAACAAATCGCCTCGCTGGGACCCGGGCCGAGACCATTCTCGCGGCATGGGCCGACATGCGTGCCAATCCGCTTTCGGCGCGTATGATGCCCGAATTGTGGGATGGCCGAGCCGCCCAGCGGATCGTCCGCGAACTTATGGCGTGTCGCCAAGCACGGACTGCGACGTCTCGCGGCGCGCCGCGGATGGGGCCTGTTGCGGAACGGAGCGTGCCACCCACGATGACCGGCGTCCATGGCGGGTCGCCGGACGCAATGGCCGCGGTAGTGGCGGCCGGTGGAGTTGAATCATGAAGCTTTGCGTGGTCGGCACGGGGTATGTCGGGTTGGTCGCGGGCACCGGTTTCGCCGAATCCGGAAACCACGTCGTCTGCGTGGACATCGATGACATCAAGATCGCCGCCTTGAAATCCGGCAAGATCCCCATCTACGAGCCCGGGCTCAAGGAGCTTGTCGACCGCAACACCGCCCGTGGGCGGCTCGAATTCAGTACCGATCTCGACGAAGCCGTCAAACGCTCGCGGATCATCTTCCTCGCCGTGGGCACGCCTCCCGCACCCGACGGCTCGGCCGATCTCACAGCCGCCCTCGACGTCGCCCGCACCATCGGAAAGTCCATGGACGGCTACCGCATCGTGGTCATGAAGAGCACCGTCCCCGTCGGTACACACCGGTTGATCTCCGAAGCCATCGCCTCGCAGACCGATCATCCCTTTGATTACGTCAGCAATCCCGAATTCATGAAAGAAGGCGCGGCCGTAGAGGACTTCCTCCGACCGGACCGGGTGGTCATTGGGGCCAACAACCCCGCCGTCATCGAGATCATGCGCGAACTCTACACGCCGTTCCTGCGGCGCAACGAGCGTATCCTCATCATGGACCCGGCCAGCGCCGAGATGACCAAGTACGCCGCCAACGCCCTGCTGGCCACGAAAATCTCCTTCATGAACGAAATCGCCTGCCTGTGCGAGCACCTCGGGGCCGACGTGGAGTCCGTTCGCCGAGGCGTGGGCTCCGACCCGCGTATCGGCGACGCGTTCCTCTTTCCCGGCGTGGGATTCGGCGGGTCCTGCTTCCCCAAGGACGTGTCCGCGCTGGTCTCGATGGGGCAGGTTGCGGGAAGCCGCATGCACATCGTCGAAGCCGTCAACGACGTGAACACCCGCCAGCGGCAGCGCTTCGCCCGACGGGTCATCGACCACTTCGGCGAAAAATGCCCGAGGACGACCCTCGCCGTTTGGGGGTTGGCATTCAAGGCCCGTACCGACGACGTGCGCGAATCGCCGGCGCTCTCGGCCGTGCAGATGTTCCGCGAACGCGGCATGATGGTCCGTGCCCACGATCCCGAGGCCATGGCCAACGCCGCAAGGGAAATCGGTTCTGACAAGGGCATTGAAATGTGCGAAGACGAGTACGTCGCGCTGAAGGGCGCCGACGCCCTCGTCATCTTCACCGACTGGCCGGTCTACCGCACCCCCGATTTCGACCGCATTGAAGAGCTCCTGACTTCCAAGATCGTCTTCGACGGACGAAACCTGTATGATCCCGCTACGCTCGCTCGGCGCGGCTTCCATTACGTCTGTGTTGGACGACCGCGGGCGGAAGCTCGATAGGCGCGTGGACTACCGCCTGAACGCCATCCTCGCGAGCGCGGGAACCTCGCATGCCTCCTCGAATTCTCGTCACTGGCGGAGCCGGCTTCATCGGCTCGCACGTTTGCGAAGCCCTGATCGCCCGCGGCGATTCGGTCGTCGCCCTCGATAACTTCGACGACTTCTACGCCCTCGACGTCAAGCGCCGCAACATCGCGGATCTCATTTCCCACGACCGCTTCCGAATCATCGAAGGTGACATCCGCGACGCCGCGCTGATGGGCTCGATCTTCTCCGAGGGAATCGACGGCGTTGTTCACCTGGCCGCCCGCGCCGGCGTCCGTCCATCCATTGAGCAACCGCTGCTCTACGAAGACGTCAACGTGCGCGGAACGCTGGTCCTGCTCGAAGCCTGTCGAACGAGGCCGAAGTGCCGGTTCGTCTTCGCCAGCAGCTCCAGCGTTTACGGCAACCGCCGCGACGTCCCCTTCCGCGAGAGCGACCGCGTCGACGACCCCATCTCCCCCTACGCCGCCACGAAGAAAGCCGGCGAGCTGATCTGCCACACCTACCACCACCTCTACGGCATCCCCATCACCTGCCTGCGCTTCTTCACCGTCTACGGACCAAGGCAGCGCCCCGACCTTGCGATTCACAAGTTCGCCCGGCTGATCGAGTCGGGAAAGCCCGTCCCCGTATTCGGCGACGGCTCCATGACCCGCGACTTCACCTTCATTGCCGACACCGTCGACGGCGTGCTCCGCGCCTTGGATCGCTGCGACGAATACCGAATCTATAACCTGGGCAACGAACATCCCGTTTCGGTAATGGAATTGATCCGGGCTCTCGAAAACGCCCTGGGACGCTCCGCCCGCATTGAGCACCTTCCTCTCCAACCCGGCGACGTCGACCGAACCTACGCCGACGTATCCGTCGCTCGGGCCGAACTGGGCTACGACCCGGCCACCAACCTGGCCGACGGCCTTGCCTGTTTTGCCAATTGGATGCGAAAGCAGAAACTGTAACTCGATTATCCTCAGCGGATTACAAGTTCTTACGTGCAAATGCACCAAAACCTGTGTTCCTTCATTGCCCCCTAACGAGCGGGACGCATAATCCCGGCCCGCGGGATCGGAAGCGGCGTCGGACCCCAAGAGGAGCCCCGATCGAATTCGGCGCAGAGCTTAACGCCGCCGCGCTTCCCCTGAGTCGAATCCCCCGTTAGACGCTATCTGCCGCAGTGCGATGGCGGGGCGCGCTTCGTTCTTCGGACTCCATCCTGGGCCGGTACCCAGACCGGTTCAGACCAGACCCCAAGCCGATGACCGAACGACGCCCTCCTTCGCCTGCGGCAGAATCCTTGCCTCTGGCGTTACTTGCCCGGACCGATCACCATAGCCCCCTCGCGAGCCGGACGCCGCCGACATCGAACTTTGAGTGAACACCAGGAATCTCGCTTGGACCGCAAGTCCTTCGACATCCGCACGCCGAAGCCGTTCTCACTCGCCGCCACGGTCCTGGGCCATGGCTGGCACGAATGCGCCCCCATGAGCTGGAGCGAGGGAGGGCGGTGCTTCCAGATCATCCTCCGCAACGGCAAGGGCGCCATGCGCGTCTCTGTGGTCGAGGGCAAGCCGACTCGCCGCGACGCCGTTCTGAATGTCTCCGTCGACGGCGACGAACTCAGTGACGCCACCGTGGCACACATCGAATCCGGCGTCCGCCACATGCTCGGCCTGGACGAGAACCTCGACGAGTTCTACGACCTCTGCCGCGACCACCCCACGCTTCACGTGCTCCCGCGGATCGGCGCCGGGCGGACGCCTCGCAGCGTCTCCCTGACCGAGGACATCATCAAGACCATCCTCGGCACCAACGTGAACTGGAGCCAGGCCGTGAAGATGATCAACCGCCTCGCCCAGCTCGGCCCGATCGTCCGCCACTTCCGCTCGCTCAACGCCTGGCCCACGCCCCGCGAAATCCTCCGCGCCGGCCCGCACTACCTCAACGATGTCTGCCGCGCGGGCTACCGCACCGAGTCCATCCTCGAGCTCTGCAAAGACGTGGCCGAGAAACGCACCGATCCCGACGAACTCACCCGCCTCGCCACTGACCCGAACGTCAGCAGTCATGAACTTCTGTCACGACTCCGATCCATTCGTGGTATCGGCCCGACCAGCGCCAACTATCTGCTCGGCTTCCTCGGCCGCCATGACCGCCTGGCCATCGACACCTCGACCGTCGCCCACGTCTCCCGCACGCATCTCAAGGGAAAGAAAGCCACGCCGAAGCAGATCGAGGAAATCTACGACCGCTACGGCCGGTGGAAGAACAAGGTCTGGTGGTTCGAGCTCTGGCTGGAATGGGATACGGCAAGAAGGATTGTCGAAGAGGCAACGAGCAATGGGCGATCCTCCTAAGGTAAGCCCTACCTGATCACCGCCGCAATTCCTTTATTCCCCATCGCTTCGAATCGAAAACCGCAGCCGCGCCCACGGCGGATGTTGAAACTCCCAGTCGCGGTACGCTTCCTCGAGCATCGCGGCGATGTCCGGCTCGACGACGCTGTCGTGCCGACGGGCCCCGTTGATCCGCACGGTCACCGGCTTCGACCAGTCGACGTCGCCGGGTCGAAGCAGCACGTCGATCCCCCCGCAGTGATGCGTACGGATTTCAAATGACTGATCCCCTCGTTCCCCGACAATGCTCGCCAGCTTGTCCAGCAGGACGCGGTACGCATAGGGAACCGAATCGGTCGCCTGCGAACGCGCCTCGATTGAAATGACCTCCGCCTCCCACACGTCCCCCAGGAACTTAGTCTGCCGCACCCAGCCGGCATCACCCTGCGAAGGATAGCGAAACACCCTGGACACGTTGTCCGTCTGCATCTCCCGCGATCGACCCAGAAACGACGCCAGGGCCGCGGCACTTTCGCTCTCGGCTGCGGTCGATTCCAACGTCAATCCCAAGGGATAGTGCAGCACTTTCCACGGCGAACCGGTCTCTGCGGCCAGGAGTTCGATAGCACGTCCCGCGGCGGTCAAGCGGCCAAGCGAGGCATTTGGTGGCGGCGAGTCCGGTCCATCTTTGGTGCCCGAATCCGGCGTCTCCGCGCGAGCCGAAGCTCGCGGATCGCCTGGATCTGACAGCCCTCTTGCAACCGGCGTCGCAACCAACAGCGGTAGTCGATTCAGATTCGAGCCGGCCATCATCCGATACATCGTCGCTGGATACGGCAGGTCCGGGATCGATGCCACGAGGATGGCACCGGCAAACAGGTGCGGCTGGAACATCGCCACCTGCCACGCCGCCTCCCCGCCCTCCCACTCGCCGTGCAGAAAGATGCGATCGCTGTCGATGCGAAACCGCCGCCGCGCCTCGCGCACCACCGCCCGAAACTCCGCCCCCAACGTCCCCGACGCCGCGAACGTCGCCTCCGTCGGCGTGAAATAGGAAACATGAACGAACCGTTCCGTCGCCGACGCCGGCAACCACTGGGGAAACGCCGGCCGCATCGCCCAACCACTGCCCACGAAGAGCCGCCGCGACGACTTCTGAATCGTCACCAACAACGGAAACCGTCGTTCGATCGAATAGTCCTTTGGCAGCCTGTAGCTAACGTGAAGCGGCGAACCTCCGGCAATGGGAGCCTCGAACTTACCCTCGCTCGCCTCAGGTTCGGACCAAAGCTCGAGCTCAGCAAGCGCCGCCGCCACCTCATCCACGGCCCCATCCGCCACCCGGCGCACATCCTCAACCAGCGCCTTCCGCGCCCGCGCATCCTCCGTTTGAAAATACCGCGCAAGAACGTCGGCAAGCTTGGGGGTACCCTCATCGCCCGGGGCGCGCAAAGCGTCAGCCGACACTGTCGCCGCCCGCGAAGAAGGAAGCGGAATGATGCAAAGGAAAAGGAGGGAGAATCGGACCATCCACGGGCCTCCTGGAATTGACGGCGACACCTCGGCCTGGGAGCTGAATCGCCCGGCCGCTCTTCATTCTACCGAAGAGTGCGTGTTGCGGCCGCACAACCCCGAAACGCCGTCCGAAACCGAATTGGATGGGTGGATTCTTCGCGAGAGAACCTGCCTGCCGACGCCGACGCCTCAGGCAGCACGCGCGCCGACCGGTCGCCTGTAGATTCCAAACGCGACCTTCGCGCCAACAAGCAGAACAAGCGTCAGGACCACGAGCCCCCAGTCGCTCGTCGTCGGGACGGGAATGCACCCCAGATCGCAGGCAATGATCGGCGGTCCCTGGTCCGTCGGGCAGATCAGGCCGTTGTAGATCGGAACGCTCTCGCCATCACGATCGATCAGTCTGGCCGTAAACGGGTTGTTTCCCGAAAACAGGCAGATCTCGTCGCGGCGCGGACCGGCCAGGCGAAACGTAATACAGGCAAGCGTCGTCGTTTCCAGCGTGGCCGAATCCAGATCGAAAGGATTCACACTGACCGAATAAAAGACCTCCCCCAGGCTCTCGTTGACCTGCTCCGCCGCCTGGAAGGCGAAGGGCGAACTGGAATCGCACGCCCCCCCCGGCCGCATCTCCACGAACGTGTACCGTGTCGGGTCGTAACTCACGGAGAACTGAGCCGCCGCGATGGGCACGACCCCCGGGTGCACAACCACCCGCGCCGTCATCAGTCCCGACGGATACTCGCAGTCATCCTCAATATCCAGGCACAAGCTCGGACAACCGATGTTCTCTCCGACGCAATGACCCGACTCGCATACCTCGTTCGTCGTGCACGCTTGCCCGTCATCGCACGTCTGGCCCTCGTTCTGAGGATCGATCGCGCACTTGGCCGGAGCCGGATCTGACTGGCAGACGCCGGTCCCGCACGTCGAATCCAGGTGTGAGCAATCGACCGTCCCGGCCGGACACGTGCAACTGGCGCCAACCTCAATCGTCTGGCACGACAATTCGTCCGAGTTTCCCGACGGGCAATCTGCGCTGTTATCAATGGGAATGCTGTCCCCGAACTGGTTGGCCAGGACGGTGACCTGCGGGCTCAACCCGGCCAGCAGGCAAAGGTCGCCGCTCTGATTGGATTCCGGAACCAGCAAAAAACACGCCAGCGTCGCCGGCCCGCGCGCCGCCGCACCAATTCCGTTCGGATCGACCGTAACGGCCAGGAAGACTTCCCCGGTTATCGAGTTGATCTGTCGACCGATCAGATTCACGAAGGGAGATTCCGGATCGCACGAATTCCCCGGCAGCACCGAAATCAACTTGAATTTCGTCGGCTCATACGACAACGACATTTGCGCACCGGCGATCAGTGTCGAGCCGAAACCCAGGCGCACGGCCACGCGAACCGCGCTGCCTTCCACGTGACATTCCGTGGTGGCATCAAGGCATACGCTGTGCGCTGGACTCTGGCCCATGGCCGGAACATTGAGAGCGAGGACGAGCAGGAGTGCACAACAGACGACGGGAACGCCCGTGCGTGCGGACAAAAAGTCGCAGTCGCAATCTCCAATTCTCATGATCCCCCCCGTCGACATGCGAATAAACTGCCCTGCGGAATCGTACCGGCCGTATCGCCCGGTGTAAAGACTTGTGAACGCGGACGCTACGCTGGCACGGCTGGGCACGAATCGAGCGATTGTTAAAACGGGGTACTTAGTTGGATCATACCGATACTTCCACCCGGCCCGACGCCCTCAGGCCCGCAGCATCTCGGCCACAATTCGATTGGACGGTAGCCCGGGCGCGACCGCTTCGATTCCTCGAACGGCAACCCATTGCGTATCAGCCACTTCCGCCGGTGCAGGCCGCAAGATGCCGCCCGCTCGGGCGATCTCCCAAACGACCAGAATGTAACCTGCCTCCGGCAGGCGGACCGCCCCCAGACGCCGCCGCGGCTCCACGACAAGTCCCAGTTCCTCCAGGAATTCGCGGACGACCGCCTGCCGGGGCGTTTCATTCCGCTCGACATGCCCGCCCGGAAAACACCAACGCCCCCCACGAGGGATTCCCTCGGCCCGCCGGATCATCAGCACATGGTCGGTTTCAGGCGCGCGCAAAACGCCGATAACGCCGCGCCGGGGCAGGAAACTGCGCGGTTCGGTTTGCTGGGAAGAGCCCAAGGTTGTGTCGTAATGGGACATGCACGTTTCCGGCAGCTCGCCCAGGCAATCATGGGCCAATGTTCGAATTCGGCACAATGCCGGTCAAAGCAGAAAGGCGGCGGGACCTCTCTTGAAGCCCCGCCGCCTCGAGTTCATCTGAGACGATGATGATCTTCGATCGGACCTTACGGATAAATCAGCGTGTCCGTCGAAGCATAATCGTTGATGCCCGTTCCGTACGCACCCTGTCCCGGATACGGATTCGGATCCGCCTCACCCGGCGCTTCGCCGTGGATCATGTTGAACTTGTCGGCATCCCAATCGTTCGTCATCAGCGTGTAGATGTTGTCGCTGTCGATACCCACCGTCGGGAACCGCTCGAACGAAGCGTGGCCGTCTGCATAGAGGCAGTTCTGGCCTTCGCCGTTATTGCGGCCGCCGTGGTTGATCGAGTTGAACGGACGCCACAGCTTCGGGCTGTCCTTCAGCGTGATCGGCTTATTGTCCGAACCCGCGTTGCTCCAGATCGAATCCAGTGGGCTCTCCTGGTTATAGAACGGACCCTTGTCCGCCATGATCACCTGGCGGTTGTCCATGCCCTCGCGCGGCTGCGTGTCACGCGGGCCGAATGGCACCTGGTACCCGTAGCTGACGTTATCGTACGTCTCGAAATCGTAGTACAGCTCGATGTTCTCGGTGTCGTCCGGCGAGTCGGTGCTGCTCGGGCAGATGAACTGCTTCACCTGCACGTCGCCGGAGCGGACCATCATCCAGAAGGAACGCGTCACCGATAGTTGCGTGCTGGCATTCGGCTGGATCGAGAAGCTGCGGAATTCCCGCTTGAACCCGACCGGCACCTTGTTGTTGTTCTGTCCGGCGAAGTAATCAACCGCCTCGTTGCTCTGCGACAGAAGCCTGCTGTCGTACGGCGGAACCGGCCAACGCTCCTGGTTATCGTTGGCGTAGATCTTCGCCGAGGTGCCGAATCCCTTCACGTTCGACTGGCAGACCAGTCGCTTGCTCAGCTCCCGCGCCCGCGAAAGGCTGGGAAGCAGAATCGAGATCAAGAGCGCGATGATCGCAATCACGACCAGCAGCTCAATCAGCGTAAACCCGCCCAATTTCCTTTTTCTCACCGTCGTCTCTCCCACTTGAGTCAGTACCTTAAAGAAACAACAAGACCGAAATTTCGGAGAAACCCTATCGTAATCCGGTCTACCCGGCAATCCCCCGAAACGGCGATTGCCCGCTCCCCGATTCGATAGAGCGCTTAACGACCGCCCGACGCCTGCCAAGCGGCCGGTGTAACGACCAGCGAGACCTCGACTCGCGCAGCCGATGTCAAAGCTCGCTCGTGCGAGAGGCCAAGCCTCCGCAGCCCTTGATTGAAAAGACAATAACAACCGAGCCCGCTGTCCTCTGCGATGCTTCGACCCCGCGAATTCGGACCGGTCCCATCAAGGCCGAATAGCGGCAGCAAGCCCGACACGATACTCAGGATTTCGCCAGCGTTTTAATAGACTCCGCCGTGCCTACCACACGAACATCATCACGCCGGCGAGAGCGAGGAGTGAATCAACAAAAAAGGAATGATGGCGGCAAATCGAAATAATCTAAATCAAATTATGAAAATCAATGATATCGATGCAATCGACACCCCGCCGCCGAAGCGGGCTCTCCTGCACTTTCGCCATTAAGAAGTCTACTCGGACTCCTCGGGCTTGTCAACGATCTCGAGCCAAAACAAGTGTATTCCGGTCCAACCACCGTTCGACGGAAGCTTTGCATGGCGCGTCATCTGGTACCGTTCGCTGAGTTAAGGAAAGGACCGCCTCCCAGTTTCACACAGAGCGCCCAATCGATTTGTCAGGAATTGTCGGGGGAAAGAGAATCCGGTCCATGCGGGGAAGCCTCACGATTTCCCTCGGGGCGGAGTCGCATCGACCAACTACAGCCTGATACGTTGAAGATTGATGTTGTGAAGAAACGCTGTCCCCAGCCCCCTTGCCTCCGCCGGCTCCAGATACCGGACACCCTCGCTGCCCGTCGAAATCGGCGAGACCCCCCGCTCCGCGCGGATCTTGTTCAGAAGGGTCAGGGCCACCGCGTCCGCCGCCACGGGATCGGTCGATGCCATCATGCACCCGGTGTCAGCCACGTTCATTCCGGTCGCTTCCGGGCCGCCTTCATATACGACGCGCAGGCCGTCGACCAGGTTCAGCCGCAGCTTTGAGCGGATCTCCGGAAGGGAGACAATGTCGGCAATGTAGGGCGAACATCCGTTCCCGTGATAACGGGCGGGATGCTTCACCAGCGCGTGCGAGAGGTTCTTCAATGCGCAGGTCATGCCCGCGATGTTGTGCGATTTGATAAATGGAATGTTGATAAGAGCGGTAATTTGATTCAGGACGCGGGCAAGCTCATCGGCCCCGCTGCCAAAGTCTCTCGACTCGACCTCGAAACCACCGGCCGGTGTTAACAGCCCAAACTCCCGGATCAGGAACTCCGGTGCTTCGATGGCCACGAGCTGGCGAGGAGGCCATCCGGCTGCCATGAGCGAGCGAACGATCGTCGGACCGACGACCGCCGTCGTCCCCAGGGCTTGTTGTGCCGATCGATTGAATTTCAGCCCGATGATGTCGTCCTTGGCGAAAAGGCTCTCCCAGCACTGTCGCATGGACTCCCGCCCGGTAAGCGTTTTCAGCGACGCCGCGAGCATTTCTTCAATCAAGACAGGATGGACAATCGGGCCGGCGACCACCTGGTCGGATTGGACGAAGACAACCGTCGATCCGCCTGCACTCTGGGTGCTTTTCTGTAACGGGGGGTCGTCGCCCCGCGCCGTTCGCGGCCAAGGCAATCCGGATCCGACCAGACCTCCGAGGGCGGCGGCGGCCGTGCCACGGAGAAAAACACGGCGTGAAAAATCGGCGCGGTCCTTATCGGGCTGAGGTGCCTCCATGCATTGCGTATCGACGCCGCGGGCGCACCAGTCGAGAGCTCTCCCCGGGTTCCGGTTCGCGGGTGCTATTCGAGGGCGATCTTCCGCTCCCCAATCTCAAAAATAGACTGAGTCTTTAGAAGAGTAAGCTCCTCTGGAAAGGCGTGGAAGGCGTGAACGTGGAATTCGTGGTCTCGCGCGTCGTAGTCCACGAACGTGAATGGCGCCAGGCCGTCGTGGGACCACTGCGGGAACAGCTCAAAGAGCCCGCGATTCTGCGCGTAGTGGATGTAATCGCGGTGTGTCGCGGGGAAAAGCTGTGGCGACATCCGCTCGACCTGGGTCGACAGGATGTACCGCAAGTTCTTTCCAAAGCTCTGGTTATGGTCGCGCTCACCGCGGAATCGAAATGACGTAGCCAACCCGATTTTGGGCAAGACGTCCGGGTCTTCCGTGAGCACCTCCGTGAGAATGCGGTCCCCTGCCTGCACCGTCACGATATGGCTGAGCCCGACGATCCAGATTTCCGCAGAATAGCGTTCCTGTTCAACGCGCTTGACCCGCTCGATGTGGAAAAGCTCGGGGTGAAGGGCCCTCTGGAAAAGGCAGAATTGAAGGTCCTCAACGCGCTGTTGAATCTGTCCACGTTCCACGGAATCGTCACTTAGAAATAAAGCCTCATTGACCGTTAACTTCTGCAATTATAGGGGTTGGAAACGGCAAATCCATGAAATTCTCGCACAATCCCGTCAGTTACAGGAATGTAATAATCTCATCATTGCAACCATTTTTATCGGACGGCAAGCGCCGCGGGCCGCAGTCGATTGTCTCCGATTCGGACGATGTACGTCCGGTTGTAAACGGAGGATATCCTCGAGTAACGCCGCTTGTTGGGAGGGCGACCTCGCTTATAATGCCGCCTCGCCTTGGAAGGAGCGGCCGCTTGCGAGAACAACTCACAGCTATCCTGCTGGCCGGAGCACTTGCTCTGGTCGGAGCCATCGGCGGCAGCCGCCCGATCCAGGATGAGGCTGAATCTCCCGAAAGGAACCCGAAGGGCGCCGCAGAGTCGGACGCCGGCGATTCGGGTGCGGCGCCAGAAGATGCGGCATCTTCTCATTCTCCGGAGGCGAAGCAGCAATCGAGCCCGGAGAAGTCCAGCGATCCGGAACAGCAGAAGCAACCCATCCCTTCAATAAAGCTGGTCGTGGGCTCGTTCGACCGGATCGAGCGGCCGCAGCGCATTCCCACACAGCTCGACCCGTGTCCTCGCCCCCCGCACAAACTGGCCGGAGCGGTGCCGCACGATTTCCCGTTCACATCGTGCCTGTCCACAGACCAGCTCATGACGGCGCGGGTGCGTTCGTCGTCGGTTGTGCGACTTCGAGGCGAACTCCGGCCTCAGGCGCCGCCGGTGGTGTAATCCCGCGCCGCGCGGCCTTGTTCGCCGCGCACTTCGTCGAATGAGCAACGAAATACTCTCGTCCTCTTGATCCGAATTCGGTCAGCATTCACGTCCGGCGTTGCATGCCGGTACAGGTTAATTCGATCGGCGAAAACACGGTGAGCCAAATTTGTCGCAATTCCGATACGGCCGCGAGCGCACCGGCAGTGCCGACGTTTTGACACCACCTACAAACACCCGCAGGAGCGGGTGATCCAGGAGTGATAAGCGATGAACGATCCGAACCGTACGATGAAATGGCTGCTGGTCATCGGGCTGGTAGTCCTTTCCATTGTGATTCTCTATCCGCCCCAGGAGAAGCTGAAGGGCGGCATCGACCTCGTGGGCGGGACGAGCCTGCTGTTTGAGATTGACACGTCCGGACTGAAGGGCGCCGAGCTGGACAATCTCTCGGCGCGGGTCATGGAGATTCTCAAGCAACGTGTCGATCCGCAGGGCCAACTCAACCTCGAGTGGCGCCCGGTGGGAAACACTCGACTCGAGATTCGCATGCCGCGCCCGCCGAAGGAGGCCCTGGAGCGCCGCGACGCGTACAACGAGACACTCGAGCAGATCCAGGATATGAACATCGCGCGGTTCGACGTGGAGTCGGCGCTGAACGAGCCGGTAGGAGAGCGTGACCAGGCGCTTGATGGTCTCGTCCGCGACGTGGACGAGCGTAAACCCCTTATCGATGAGCTCAAGACCGCGTTTGACGCTTATCGCGCCGCCCAGGCCACGGGCGATCCCGAAGCCACGGACGCCGCGTCCCAGAAGTATGAAGTCGCCATGGGACGCCTGCTGCGGACCTCCCTCCCGGTCAATCGACTGACGGATATTCTTCCCCTGCCCGAGGGCAAGCGTACCGAGGAACTCGATCGTCTTCGCGGTGACTTCGTCTCGTACGGCCCGGCCATCGAGAAGGTCGTTACGGCCTACGACCAATGGGCGAAGAACAAGGCCGAGCTGGAAGACCCGTCCGATTTGAAGCGGCGGATTCGCGGAGCGGGCGTTCTGGAGTTTCGCATTCTGGCGGATCGCGACCCGGCATCTCCACAGAACACGACGGCGCCGGTCGAGCCGATCAGCAAGTACGTTGAGCAACTTCAGCAGCGCGGCCCGCGCCCCCGGGCGGGTGACCTTTACGAATGGTTCCCGGTGGAGAACATCCTGCGCTTCACCCATCTCAACTCCCTGGATGAAGTCGAGCAGGCCAAGAATGATCCGGGTCGCCCCATTCTCGAGGAATACGCCGGCAAGTACTACGTCCTCATGAACGCCGGCTCGCAGTACAGCATGCTCCAGAGCGGGAAGGCCGGGGCACGATGGTCGCTGATCCGGGCGATTGCCGACCAGGACTACATGACCGGGCAGAACGTCGTGGTCTTCTCCCTGGACCCTCGCGGCGGACAGCTCTTCAGCGAGCTCACCGGCAACAACGTCGGGCGCCAGCTCTGCATCATGCTCGACGGGCAGGCGATGTCGCACGCCCGGATCAACGAGCGGATTTCCACGACGTGCCAGATCAGCGGACGATTCACGCCGGAGCAGGTGTTCGAGTTGAAGCGCATTCTCGAGGCCGGTTCGCTTCCGGCGCGCGTGAAGGAGACGCCGCTCAGCGAGAACACCATTGGCCCGAGCCTGGGCGAGACGAATCGGCAGAAGGGCATGACGGCGTCGGTCGTTGCCTTGATCTGCGTCGTGGTGTTCATGCTCATCTACTACGGGTTCGTCGGCGGTGGCATGGCTGACGTGGCCCTGGCGCTGAACCTGCTGTTCGTGCTGGCGGCGATGGCCCTGATGCAAGCGACATTCACGCTGCCGGGCATCGCGGGTCTGATTCTCACCGTCGGTATGGCCGTCGACGCCAACGTGCTCATCTTCGAGAGGTTCCGTGAGGAACGGGATCGTGGCGTGGTGTTCAAGAAGGCGCTGAATACGGGTTATGACAAGGCCTTCTCGACAATCTTCGACGCCAACATCACCACGCTCATCACCTGCTTCATCCTCGGATTCGTGGGCAGCGAAGAGGTCAAGGGTTTCGCGATCGTGCTGGGTATCGGTATCGCCACGAGCATGTTCACGGCACTGTTCGTCACCCGCCTGGTGTTCAACACGCTGATCTCCGCGGGCTGGCTGAACGATCTGCGCATGCTTCGCCTGATCGGCCATCCCCAGATCGACTGGATGGGCTGGTGGAAGGCCTTTGTTCCCTTCTCCCTCACGGCCGTCGGACTGGGTCTGTTTCTCTTCATCGGAGAAGCGGCCGAGAACCGGGAGGCGCTGTTCGACATCGAGTTCCTGGGCGGGACGAGCGTGCAGGTCGACCTGAAGCCCGGCCAGGAGATGAAGGACACCGCGATGGTCAAGGCGATCACATCCACGGAGGGTGACGGCGCGGCGGCCTGGCTGCGGGATACGGCACAGGCCGTCGAACAGGCCAACATCTCCGCGTCAGTGGAGCCGGGCGTTTTCGAAATCACCAGCGACAAGCTCAATGGTGACACGCTGCTGACCATGGCCCGTCCGGCACTCGAACCGCTCGCGGAGCGGGAAGGTCTGGTGGCCAACGGCAACACGCTCAGGCTGATCGCCAAGAACGCCACGATGGACGAGAGCGTCGTGCGCAGCGCCCTGAACACGGCGGCCCGCGACGTTCGCCTGGCCGTGGACCGGATTCGCACGGCCAAGGTGCAGAGCGTCGGCGAACTCGGAAAGGGCAACGTCGCTCACTCCTTCGAGATCGTGACCACCGAGACCAACCGGAATCTCGTCGAGGAGGCGATCTTCGCGGCAATCGGTCCCAAGCTGGATATCCAGCAGGCCCTGGATTTCCAGCTGGTGACGGACAAGGAGTTGACGCGCGAACCGTTCTTCGTGGTCGAATCCCAGGACCACTATCTCTCCGATGTCATCGGTGGCGACGCCCCCTATGACATTCGCCGTTTCCGGGGCGGTGTGGCCATCCAGGTTCAGCTCGATCCTCGGGGTCCGGCGCTGACCACGGACGAGTTCGAAAAGCGCGTCCGGCAGGTCGGACTCCAACCGGAGTTCGAGCAGTTCCGCACCCTGGAATCGGCCATCTTCCCGCTCGGGCCGGCGGTCGATACGCCGGAGGGCAAGGGCTACCACGAGTTCGCGACGCTGGCCGTGGACGACCAGCTCCTCTACGAAGACGCACCGGAACTCTGGACGGAGAATCTGGCGCGAACGCGGCTGGCCCAGATCGAGGCGGCGCTGGGCAGCGAGAAGTCGTTCAGCAAGATCGTGGCTTTTGCGCCGCAGATCGCCGTGCAGACCAAGAACCGGGCGATCTTCGCGGTGGTGCTGGCGCTGGTGGCGATCTCGGCCTACCTCTGGCTGCGGTTCGGTTCGAAGGAGTTCGGACTGGCGGCGTCCGTGTGCCTAGTGCACGACGTAAGCATAACGCTGGGCCTGCTGGCACTCAGCCAGTTCATTTACAAGACCTTCATCGGCGAAGCGCTGATGCTCTCCGATTTCAAGATCGACCTGCCCATGATCGCGTCGTTGCTGACCCTCATCGGGTACAGCCTCAACGACACGATCGTCGTTTTCGACCGCATTCGCGAGAACCGCGGCAAGTCGGGCACCATTACGGCCTCGCTGATCAACATGAGCATCAATCAGACGTTGTCGCGAACGTTGCTCACATCGGGTACGACATTGCTTGTCGTCCTTCTGCTCTACACGCTCGGCGGTGACGGCGTCCATGGCTTCGCGTTCGCCCTGCTTGCGGGCATCATCATCGGTACGTACAGCTCGATCGGCGTGGCCGCCCCGCTGCTGCTCGTGCCGGTGTTCCTGCGGCGGATTGTGATCGCCATCATTACATTGGCGGTGATCGGCATCATTGCCGCCGAGGCAGAGACCTTCACGGCGCGTACGACGCTCATCGTGATCGTCGCGGCGATCGGGCTCTTTCTGCTTTATCGCGATTGGGCCAAGGAACGGGCCGGCGGAGGAAGGCTCTCGGCGGGCACGGCGTAGTGCGCAGTCGGACGTGAAATGACGAAGGGCGACCGGGCGCGTGATTCTGGGAAAAGCTGGGGTCCGCAGGTTCGCCTGAAAGTCTCACATGTGAGTGGATTGGGGCGCGGCGGCTCGAACGTCGCGCCCCTTTTTTTGCCCGATTCCTCGGCCGAAGCGCAGGATCGTCGAAGTGCGGCGGGTACACGGGATTGTCCGCTTGACCGGCCGAAACCTCGCATTTAGACTCGCGGGCTGCCAGGTGAAGAAGCGTCCGCGGGACGAAGATCTCCCGTCGTGCGGCGCAAGATCCTACCGCGCCGGCGTGCATGGACGCATCCCACCTCGCCACGTGAATGGAAATCGACTCGTCGCTCACCGAAGGGGGTTCATCATGCGTCAGGACGTCAAACTGGGCGTGCTGGTCGCGGCGGCCATCGTGCTGTTGGCCGGCGGGTATTATCTGTTTCGCGGGCAGGAAGAGACGCCCATTCCCGTAACCACGGGCGGTCCGCTGGCGTCGCAGACACCCAAGGAAAAATCCACGAAACCGGCAGCGACACCGCCCCGGACGACCAATCAGCCGACTTCCCCGCGGACCGCCCAGGGTGGCAGCACGACGCCCGGTGGGGCGCAGCCTGATGCGAGTCGCCGCACGACGCCGGTGAAGCCGACGCCCCGGCCGCAGCCCGGGAGCACGCCGTCCCATTCAACCGGCGTAGCGACGAATATGCCATCGCGAACCACATCAACGACGACGCCCGACGCCGCACGGCGGACGATGCCCGCAACAGTGGGAGAGTCATCGGCGGAACCGCAGCCCAATCCCGCAACACGGCGCGCAGCCACGTCTCGAACGACACGTCCGTCCGGGACGGCCAACGTCGAGCCGCAGAGACCAACCGAAACGCCCACTCCTGCAGCGAATGAATCGGCCGCGCCGAATCGGGTCGCAAGCGCCGCTCCGAGTTCGACGCAGCCCGCGTCCCCGGCCGAGTCGGACACGCCGGCGGAGCCGTCAGCCTTGCGCAACGAGGTGATCGGCGAGGCGGCGGCAACGGAGTCACACCGCGTTCAGCCCGGCGACACCTACCAGTCGCTTTCCATGATGTACTACGGGGACGCTCGATTCGCGGTGTTCCTGATGCGGAGCAACCCGCAGATCAGCGGCGGGCGATTGCAGCCCGGCCAGGTTGTGAAGATCCCCCCGCGTCCGGGTCAGCCCGCGCCGACCTCGACGGTACCGCCGTCCGTCGCAACGCGTCGAACACCGCCCGCTTCAACGGCTACGTCGAGGCCTACGCCCTTGAGGGGCGAATCCGCGACGGCAGGGAATGCGGCGCGAAGCTATACCGTCCGCGAAGGTGACAGCTTTTATGCCATCGCCCGGGATGTACTGGGAAATGCGGCGCGCTGGCAGGAGCTGTTCGAACTGAACCGCGATGCGGTCAAGGGCGATCCCAAGCGCCTGCGAATCGGCCAGGTGATTCAACTGCCTGAATCCTAGTGCCCTTTCGGTGGTCGACGGAGCCGAGCGAAAGTCCCTGCGCAAGAGCAGTGCCCCGCCTTCGCTATGTGCTGACGCGCGCGTCTTCTCCTGGACCACGAGCGTTTTGGATCCCTTCCGCAAACGCAGTCACAAGAGGATTCGCCGAGGCATGGAATCGTTCGATGTCGGGCCGGCGTCACATACTGCGCAATCACAAGTCCACCTCTTCCCCCAGTTTGCCACGCCACGAATATCACAGGCCTTCGTGGAAACCGCATCGTACGCATTCTAAAATCGCATTGACTTATCAGACGTTCCCTCCCCCCGGGGTCGATCTGTAACGGGCGCATGGTCTGCGGCGGCAGAACCAGCTCGCTCGTGTCTGTCGGTTGTGCCGGACGCAACAGTCGCGAGGTCCAACTGCCGAGAGAGCAGTGAAGGGTCTCCGAACAGTGCCGCCTGGAGCGCTAATCGGAGCCGCGGGGGTAGGGCAATATGACACGTCCCAAGCAGGTGCTGACAACGGGCGAGGTGGCCAAGATCTGCAATGTGGCCCCGCGGACCGTCTCCAAGTGGTTCGACTCCGGCCAGCTTCGGGGTTATCGCATTCCCGGCAGCAAGGACCGCCGGATCCCGCTGGAACAGCTCGTGCGCTTCATGAAATCCCACGACATTCCCATGAACGGACTGTCGCGCGGCCGGAAGCGCGTTCTCGTCGTGCTCGGACAGCGGGAATTGCGGGATACCGTTCGGCAATCGCTGACGCAGCGCGGGGAGTACGACGTCGAGGCGACGGAGTCCGCGTTCGAGGCCGGCCTGGTGGCGGGGTCATTCCTGCCGGATGTGATATTGGTGGATGTGTCCCTTCCGCAGATCGAACCTGAGCGACTCCGCCGGGAGCTCCGCGCCCACGAAGGGTTGCAGGACACGGAACTCATCGGGCTGGTGCGCGAGGATGAGGATGGACGGGGACATGCTCTTCTGCAACAGGGATTCTCGGCTTTCCTCAAATCACCGTTTCATGCCAGGGACCTGATCCGGTTGCTCGAAGCTCCCGAGCCCGCCTCGGTCGTGCCCCATTCTATCGAGCATTGACCTTTGGTTATGGTGCTGCGCGTCGGAGAAGAAATTCTCCACGACACATGCCTCCGCTGGACGGAACCGGCCGGGCCTGATCTGCGTCGAGACTGCCCGTCCCCCACCCAGGGCTTCCGCCTGATGCCGTCGCTGCTGTTGGCTGACCCGCCGGGCGCGGTTAACATGCTCCGACTTGTTTTCGCAGCCTTGACGTCCTCTGCGCGGTCAGGACACGGCTTTGAGAAGACCACCATCGGCAGACAGAAGGCGCCTCTTCCACTTGGCGCGGGCTGCGTCCGTGAGCGGTACGCCGATCCGGAAGCCAGGCACCTGGGCCGTTCGCGCCTTCCTCGGCGTCGCCGCCATCATGCTGTCCACCGGTACGCTTCGGGCCCAGGAAACCGTCGGCATCGTCCGGGCGGTTGAATTCATCGGCCTGGTGCGCACGGATGAAGCTCTGGTGCGCGACGTGGCGGCGATTCAGATCGGCGAGCCGATCAGCAGGGAGGAGCTCGACGCGGCGGTCGTGCGCCTGCTCCGCACGGGGCGCTTCACCACCGCCCGATACGACATCCTCCCCGAGGAAGACGGCGTCCGCATCCGTTTCGATCTGACCGAGCGGACCTTCGTTTCCGCCATTCGTTTCCAGGGCAACTCGCGGTTCTCCGACAATCGGCTGCGGCGGGAGGTGCCGGTCCAGGTGGATCAGGCAGTCGATCCTTTCTCGGCCCGCGATGGTCAGGAGGCCATTCTCCGGCTGTACCGCGAAGAAGGCTTCGCAGACGCTTCGGTGGAGTTTGATCGCGAGCAGTTGCAGCGAACCGGGGAGCTCGTTTATGTGATTGAGGAAGGGCCGCGCACGCGGATTCGACGCATCGAGTTCGAGGGCAACACCGCCTTCTCCGACCGTGTCCTGCGGCGCCAGATTCAGACCAAGAAGGCCTTCTGGATCCTCCGCACCGGCGCCTTCGACGAGGACGTTGTCGATGGCGACGTGGCCGCGCTGCAGACCTACTACCGCGATCGGGGCTGGCTGGACGCGCGGGTGAGCTATCGTCGCGAGCCGGTGGAAAACGGCATTCGCCTGGTCTTCACCATCGTCGAGGGCACGCGCTACGTTATCGAGGGCCTAACCCTGACCGGCAACACGGTGTTCAGCACCGAGGAATTGATGGCGCTGATCGAATCGCGCGAGGGGCAGTTCGTGAACCGTCCCCGGCTGGACGATGACGCCCAGGCCATTCGCCGCCGTTACGGCGAAATCGGGCACATCTACACCGAGGTCCGCGTCATCCGCGTGTTCTCGGAGCAGCCCGGCGCCGTCCGCGTGACATTCCAGATCGAGGAAGGCGACGCCTATCGCGTGGGCGAGGTCGTCGTGCGGGGAAACTCGCGCACGAAGGACAAGGTCGTCCGCCGGGAGCTCAACCTTTGTCCGCCCGATGACTTGTGGAACATGACGGAAGTTCGCGATGCCGAGCGCAGCCTGGTGGACTCGCGCATTTTCCGTTCGGCCCGGGTGCTGCCCGTGGGCGATGAGCCCGGCGTGCGCGACGCGGTGATCGACGTGGTCGAGGCGGACCGGCTGGGCGATTTCATCTTCGGTGCCGGCATCACCAGCAACAGCGGCGTGGTGGGCCAGATCGTGCTCGACCTCCAGAATTTCGACCTGTTTGACACACCGCGATCGCTCTCGGAGCTGTTCCGGTTCCGCGCCTTCTCCGGCGCCGGGCAGCGCCTGCGGCTTGAGCTCCGCCCGGGAACGGAGACCAGCCGTTTCCGAGTGGATTTCACCGAGCCTTACCTGTTCGACCGCCCCATCCGGTTCGATTACGGCGCGTACCTGTTCACGCGGGATCGCGAGGCCTACGCGGAGACGCGGGTTGGGACGACGGTAAGCTTCGGACGGCGTTTCGAGCGCGGCTGGTTTCGCAACTGGACAGGCGAAGTAACCTTCCGCGTCGAGGAAATCGAGGTCGACAGCGTCGACCTGTTCGCCGGTGATCAGATCCACGACGACGAAGGTCAGAGCTTTCTGACCAGCGTTCGCTACACAATGGTTCGCGACCGGACCGACAATCGGTTCGTTCCCACCGTGGGCGACCGGCTCCGGCTCAGTTACGAACAAGTCGGGGCGCTCGGTGGCGACCACGTCTTTGGGGAAATCCGCTCGCGCTATTCGCGTTACTTCACCGTGGCGACCGATGCCGAGGAGCGAAAGAGCGTTTTGGAGCTGTGGGGAGAGGGCGGATACCAGATCGGCGACGCGCCGGTGTACGAACGTTTGTACGCGGGTGGAATCGGCTCCATTCGCGGGTTCGAATTTCGCGGCATCGGCCCGCGGGACGGCTTCGACGACACCAACGTCGGTGCCGATTACCTGATCCTGCTCGGGGGGGAGTACAGCTTTCCCGTCTATGGCAAGAATCTTCGCGGCCATGTTTTCCTGGACAGCGGGACGGCTGGTTCGGGATATCGCGCGGCCGTTGGGGCGGGCGTACGCTTTACGATTGATGTGCTCGGGCCGATTCCGCTGGAATTCAACCTCGCGGCACCCGTACTGCGCGATTCGGAAGATGAAGAGCAGATCCTCAGCTTCGTGATCGGCGGTATCTTCTAGGCTGAGCATCAGGCCGCGGCACCCCTGTACGCTCCGCGCGCCGCGGCAGTCCCCACACGAATTTCATTCTCCTTGAAAGGAACGGGTCATGATCGCATGGACAATGGCAATGGTTCTGGGTGTGGCAAGCGTCGGCCAGGCCGGCGAAGTGCGTGTAGCGGTGGTCAACATTCCCCAGGTCTCGGAGCGCTACCAGAAGCGCATTGACCTGGAAAGCCAGTTTGAAGCCAAGCGCAAAGAGACAAGCCAGAAGCGCGACGAACTTCGCGAGAGGATCGACCGCGCAACGCGTTCGCTCCAGGAAGAGCTCAAACCCGGCACCGATGCCTATCGGGACCGCGCCAAGGAGCTGGCCCTTCTGCGGGCCGAGATGGACTTCTTCATGGAATCGGAGAGCCAGCGCATCGAAATGGAACTGGCCAACTCGCTTCGCCTCATTTTCGACGACATCCTGGCCGCAACGAAGCAGGTCGCCGAGCAGCGGGGCATCGATATTGTCCTCTCGGCCGACACACTTCCGTCGGGCCAGGCGGAAAACCCCACGCAGATGCGTCAGCAGATCGTGCTCCAGAAAGTCCTTTACTGGAAACCTTCGCTGGACATGACGGCGGAAGTCGTCCAGCGGCTGAACGAACAGTACCGGGCACAATCCGGAAACCGCTAGACGTTGACCTGCAGCCGACTCGGGCCCCTCTTGCCCCAAATTGAACCAGGGCCGCTGCGCGTCCGATAAACGTGCATGCGCGCACCGGACGATTGCGGTAGAACAACGATGGGGACTGAAGCCGGCGAATGCCCCGCGCCGGATGCCTTCGCCCGGAAGATCCCCGCGACGGCCGGGGGCGAGAGTCCGCCGGAAGTTCGACGCGAGCGCGATCGCGCAGCGGAGCCGACCTCACGACATTACCCGCTGAGTTTGCTCGTCCTTGCCGCGATGCTCGCGACTGTCACCGCCGGATTTGTCGCCTCGGCGTCGCGCGTGGTGGTCACACCGGACTCCGCGGCCTACATCGATCTGGCCATCGGCATCATCGAACGGGGCGATCTCTCCGACGACCGATTCCAGTTCTACACGCCGGGGTATCCGCTCTTTCTGGCCAGCGTGTTCGCACTGTTCGGAAATTCGAGCGGGATAGCCCTGCTGCTGATCCAGCACGCCATGGTTGTGGGGTGTGCCATTCTGGCGACGTGTTTGGCATGGCTCGTTCGCCCCGGCCGGGCGCTCGCCCTCGCGACTGCTCTGTTCGTTGCGGCAAGTCCGTACCTTGGCGGCTACGCGAATGCTGTGCTCTCCGAAGTCCCTTATACGCTGCTGCTCACCGGTTCGATTCTGGCACTGGCGTGGCACCTTCAGAAGGGCGGAACGCGGGCGCTGCTCACGGGTTCCGTGCTCGCAGGGCTGGCGACGTGGTTGCGCCCGACGGGACAGCTCATGATTCTGGCGTGCGCCGGTGTCGCTGTGGGGCGGATCGTTAAGGAAACGGAGACGCTCGCGAGGATCGGCGCCGCCCTGCGCGCATTTTCGATTCGATTACTCGCCGCGACCGCGCCCGCAGCCACGCTGTTGCTCGCCATTGCGCTGAACAACTACCGCACGCAGGGTGTATTCGATCTGACCTGCAACGATGATATGTGCTATTACGTCCGGGCGTTCGCCGTGGAGCACTTGCCTCCGCCCGACAACGAGGCCATGATTTCGATTCGGAACGCCCTGGAAATCACAGGCGGATCAGGCGACGCGATCCGGGATGACTACCAACACCCTTGGGCGGTCATCGCCGCCTGCCGGCAAGTGTACGGCATGTCCTATCCGCAGGCCGGGCGGCTCATGCGCGAAGCGGCGACACCCGCCCTGTACTCCGAACCGCGACGACTGTTGCGGAACACACTCGTCTACAGTTACCGAAACCTGATGATCCCCGACGGCAGGTACCTCATGATTCCTGGCCTTTCGACGGAACCGTCCGAGCGAGGCACAGGCGGGCGTGCAGCGGTTCTTGACGCCGATCACTATCGCCCGTTTGTGGAAGAGCGCATCGGCGCCGAGCGGCTGGGAAGATACCTCGAACTTCGCTCCGATCCGACGCCGACCACCGCCATCTGGTCGAAGCTCGCGGCCGGGTACCACCGCCGCATTGAATCCGGTCCGCCTTGGCTCGGCCTGCTGGATACGCCGTTCGAAGAGCTTCGCCTGCTGATTGTCGCAGGCGTCGCCTGGCTGCTCTGGGCGAGACGGTGGGGTGTGATGGCGCTCCTTGGCTTTGTCATTTGTTACCACATTGTCCTGTCGTCCTTCTTCGGCGGCGTGGAGCCTCGGTACGCAATCCCGCTGCAACCACTTTGGGGCGTGCTTTCCGCGCTCGGCATCTTCGCAATGGCGGGGATGTTCACGCGAGTCTTGGCCTCAACGGGCTACTTGATTCGAAAGTCCCCGGCATTTTCGCCCTCCGGGGCACCGCGCGGACATGCCGCCGCTGAATGAAGCCTCCCCACCGATTGGAGCCCCACACCCTCTTTTTTTGCAGATTCTCGGCCCCGCGCTATACTCTGGTACGGGTTGTGCATCGACGTTTCGGGCGTCGTAGGGAGTCACTCTAAATGCTGTTTCAGCCCTCTCTGCCTGCAAAATACCGCGAACGGACGGATGAGGAACTGCGCGAGGCGATCGCCCATCGCAAACGGCAACTCGGCTCGCGACTGGTCATCCTCGGCCATCATTACCAACAGCAGGATGTGATCGACTTCGCCGATTTCACCGGCGACAGCCTCAAGCTCGCCCAGGTCGGCGCCGCCCAGAGGGATGCGGAGTTCATCGTCTTCTGCGGCGTGCACTTCATGGCGGAGTCGGCCGACATCCTGACCGAGGACCGCGTCAAGATCATTCTTCCCGATCTTACCGCGGGGTGCAGCATGGCGGATATGGCCGCCATCGACGATCTGGAGGACGCCTGGACCTTCATCGAGGAGTGCCAGGCTGATGTCATTCCGGTGACCTACGTCAATTCCGCGGCATCGATCAAGGCATTCTGCGGTCGGCACGGCGGCGCCTGCTGCACGAGCAGCAATGCCTCGTCGATTCTTCGTTGGGCGCTGGAGCGGGGCGAAAAGGTGCTCTTCCTTCCCGATCAGCACCTGGGCCGCAACACCGCTTACGCGATGGGCATCCCCCTGTCCGACATGGCCGTCTACGATCCCAAGCTTCCGCAGGGCGGTCTCACGCGCGGCCAGCTTTCCGCGGCGCGAATCCTGCTCTGGAAAGGCCATTGCAGCGTACACACGCTGTTTACCCCGCAGCAGTGCGACGAGATCCGCAAGGTCGATCCACAATGCAGGATTCTCGTGCATCCGGAATGCACGTGGGAGGTGGTGCAGAAGGCCGACCTGGCAGGCAGTACGGAGTTCATCATCAAGACCGTACGCGAGTCGCCGCCGGGCAGCCATTGGGCCATCGGCACGGAGATCCATCTTGTCGATCGCGTGATTCGCTCGAATCCCGACAAAGCGGTTCGTTCGCTGGCCGGTGTGCAGTGCCTCTGTACAACGATGTTCCGTATCGATTTGCGACACCTGTGTTGGTGCCTGGATGAACTCGCCGAAGGGCACGTCGTGAATCAGATCAAGGTCGACCCAAGGACGCGAGCGGAGGCGCTGGTCGCCCTCGAGCGCATGCTTGCCAACGTTCCGGCGCATCCTGTAGCCATCAAGGCGGATCGGCCGATGCAGACCATAGAGGCGTAGGCCACGTTTCCTTCTCGGGACCGCCGTGGCGGATGAAGGGATGCCATGTCACAGAAAGACAACCACGACGTCCCGGAGAAGCTCGGCGGCAAACCACAGGCCGAGCTGGCCCGACACTTCTCAGCGACCATGACCGACTCTCCCACTGGCGCGGGCGAGCTTGATGCACGACCCTGGACGGAGCTTCCCGGCGGGGTCGTGGACGGCGGAGAGATCATCCTGCTGGCCATCAAGCCATCCATGTGGCGACCGGCGACCAGCGCCGGCGGCTGGGTCATTGCGGCCTGCCTCCTGGCCGCGTTGTGCGCCTGGTTCGATCAGCCGCTGCCGGGATTCTCCGTGATCGTGACCATTCAGGTCGCCATGCTGCTCGGGGCGCTGCCGCTGGGGATCGCCATCTTGCGCTGGATCGCCACGTGGTACGTGCTGACCAACCGCCGCGTGCTGACCGTCGAGGGCGTGCGCTCACCGAGCATCCGCGCGTGCCTGCTTGTCGAGCTTCGCAATACCTACCTGCACGCCGAGCCAATCGAGCGGCAGCTGGGTCTCGGGACCATCACACTCGTGACGAACCGCGAACACGAACCCCCGCAGCGCTGGCGCTCGATTTCCTCACCGGAGGAAGTTCACGAGCGCATTCGCCGGGCGATCGAGAACGCGATCGATCATCAAGGCTCGGGAACGTAGCACAAACTGTCAAAGTCCTCCCGGTGCCCTTCGCGATTATTTGGCTATGCAGAACACATGGTCGCGCCCGCGGATTAACAGCAGACCTTCCGAGATCGCAGGCGTAGCCATACAGACCTCCCCCATCTGATTTGACGCCAGGACATCAAAGGTGCGAGAGGCCGCCATGACGTCCACCTGGCCGTCTTCGTTTGTCACGTAGATTCTCCCATCCGCCGAGACAGGGGAAGCTGAGTAGGTTGCTTTCCCTCCACCGGGCAGGCGCTTACGCAGCAATTGCTCCCCTGTCTTGGCCTCGAACCCAGTGAACGCCCCGTTGTCGGCGGCCACGTAGAGCACGTCGTTGACGACGATCGGGGTGGGCATGTAGGAGCCCTTGTTGGGTCGGTACCAGAGCATTCCTTCCGGCGTCTCTTCGCCGCTTTCCTTGGGCGTAATGTCACCCGTCGCCTCCGCGCGAATGGCGTAGATTGGACTTCGTCCGTGGCCGTTGGTGATGAAGACTTTCGCGCCCGCCACAACAGGTCGCGGGACGGGAACATCCCCGCCGCCGCTGAGGTACCAGAGTTCCTTGCCGGTCTTGAGGTCATACCCGGCGATCTTCTTGAATCCGTTGCAGACGACTTGCGTTCGCTCTCCCGTTGTCACGAGCGACGGCGTGCACCAGGAAGGATCGTCCCCTCGATCCACGTGAAGGAGTTCCCTGCCATCCGCGGCATCGAAGACCGCCCAATAGGATTCACCGTGCACGTCGCACTGGACAATGATCTTGTCGTCATGCAGAACCGGCGAAGCGGCGTATCCCCATTGCATGTCAGGCATGCCGACAGGACCGGCGTTAAGCGGACCAAGGTCCTTGCTCCAAAGCAGTTTGCCATCCATGTCATACGCGAAGAGTCCCTCGGCACCGAACAGGGCAACGACCCGCTTTCCGTCGGTCGTCGGCGTGCTGTTGGCGTGCGAGGACTTGAGGTGCCGCTTGAACTTGGGAACACCTCGATGGGCCGTTCGATCCCATAGCACCTTGCCCGTGCGCTTGTCCAGGCAGAAAACTCTCCACTCCCATTCGCCTGCGTCCTTCGCCGAATCTCCTGTTCCGCCAAGCCAGCCCGTATCAAGGCTTGCTTCTCCATCGACGGGCACGGCCGTTGTCACGAACATGCGATCGCCCCAGACGATCGGCGAAGAGTGGCCCAGTCCGGGGATCCGTGTCTTCCATTTCACGTTCTCGCCGGTATCGACGTTCCACGTGACTGGAGGGCTCCCCGTGCCGATGCCTGAGCCGTTCTCCCCGCGGAAGGAGGGCCAATTCTGTGCCGCAGCGCTCCATGTAAAGACAACAATGGGGAGTGCCCCGAAAAAGGCTGCCCAGCGCGTGTGATTGCCACCCATAATCACTCTCCGTGAACTGAAACAGTTGTCCCCCGGCCGAACGTATTTCTCCGCGGGCAAGCCTATGTGGTGGCAGAGTGGGTGTCCAGAAATCGGCCGGACCTGTTCGCATCGTTACAGCGCGGGAGCGCGAGCGAATCCGGAGCACGATCGAGAGCGCGATTGCCCAGCAAGATGTTCATGGCCGGGATGCCCGCGGCTGCGCGAGTTGTGCTCAGGCTGAGTTCTGCGCAATCCACTCTTTGACCTTGGCTTCGATTTCGTCGCGGACGCGGCTTTTGGGGAGACTTCGAGGCCAGGTGCGTGCGTTATGCTTCGTTACGAGGGGCCAACGCCGCGTCGTCGTCCTTGCACCCGCATCGACAGCCGCCCGCGAGCGTGAGCCCGGCGATAAACGCCGATACCATGAAATAGCCCAACATGACAATAACCGATATCCTCCTCCATTCTCCAAGATCAGCAGCAACCCGTCCCTCGGACCTCCTTGAGCCGCGCGAGGTCGCTCTGGAGCACGTCGATTTCCCGCAGGCACCTCCGAACGCAATTGAGCAGCGTACGCTCTATTCCCGCCGCCCCGCGCGCGGCACGGTAATATTTCCACCGCCCATCCGACCGCACGCGGACGAGCTTCGCTCGGCGCAGCGCGGCCAGGTGCCGGGAAACGGTGGGTTGTGGCTGATCGAGCACCGCGACCAGATCGCATACGCAGACCTCCCCCTCAAGCATGAGGTTGAGCAATCGAATGCGTGTCGGATCGGCAAAGGCCCGAAACAAGGCGCTCGTGGATTCCATCGTCGCAGACATATTCGCTTAGGCGAATATATATGGGCCCGTACATTGCGTCAACAGAACGCTCGTCTCCGCACCGCTTTCACGCGCGCTTGGCGCACCGCAATTGTGCCGAGCGGCTGCGGGGGTTCGATCCGCGTTCGGCGGACGATGGGCGGAGGGGCTCGAGTTGCGCAGACGCGTAGAGCCCCGCTGTAAGACCCTCTTTGAAAAACCGCTCCACGCGGGCGTGCTCGCCGCTGTGAAAGCTCAGGATGCCGATTCGACCGCCTGATCGCGACGCGTAGGGCACAGCACGCAGGAACTGCTCCAGTCCGTTGAACTCGTCATTGACCAGGATACGCAATGCCTGAAACGTCCGCGCGGCCGGGTGCAGCGTGCCCGGATTCTCGGCCGCAATCTGCTTCCACTGCCTGGGCGTGAGCCCCTTCACGGCGAGAACCAACCGTGACAGTTGCCGGGTCCGCTGGAGCGGCTCGCGGATGCGACCGTCGGCGATACGCCGGGCAATCGCCTCCGCGTCGGGCTCATCCGCGCATTCCACGAGTGCTGAGGCCAACTCCTCGGCAGGCAGGTCTCGCAGCAGGTCGGCCGCCGTTCGCTTCAGGCGCAGGTCCATACGCATGTCGAGCGGCCCGTCGGACTTGAAACTGAAACCCCGAGCCGGATCATCGATCTGCATGCTCGAGACGCCGAGGTCGGCGAAGACCACGTCAAAACCGTCAAGGCTCTCGGATCGCATGACCTTGCCCAGCCCGGCGAAGTGAGAACGATAAAGTCGCACGGGAGGGGACATTGGTTGGCTCTCGGCCGAAGCAGGCGCTGCATCATTGGCGTTTGCGGGCGCTTCGCTCGAATCCGCCGCCTTGCCGCCCGGTGTCACGATCTCGGCCGCCAGCCGACGCGCGGTGCGTTCCAGCTCCGCTTGGTCGACGTCCAGTCCGACCAGACGGCCGGTCGGGCCGATCCGTTCCAGGAAGCGTTCGGCGTGCCCGCCGTGGCCCACGGTGCAATCGGCGATCGCATCTCCGGGCTGGGGATCCAGCGCCGCGAGCACTTCCTCGACCATGATGGGCACATGTCCCCCGGCCGGGGTTCGACCCTGGGCGCGGATATGCTCCTGCATCTCAGGATAGCGCCGCGGGTCGAGCTCCTTGTAGCGCTGCTCGAAGCGCCGGGGATGCGTCCCACCGTACCGGGGTCGGCGACGGCGGAGGGGCTGGTCGGCGGATTCGTCGGGACGCGGCGACACAACGGGGCTCCTACAGGTAATAACGCGCTGGGGCGCTCAGTCCGGAAGGCGATTTTCTGTGATCACGCCGCGCGTTATAGTAAATTTGGGGGATTGCGCCCTGAGAGCGGGCGGCGGTCAAGCCCGCGCCAAAGTGTTCGATCCCGAGACAACGATTGCGCCGACCGGATTCGACGCGGCGACACCCGGACATTGGACCTGAGGACGTTTTCGATGCAACAAGTTTCGATGCTCGATCTTCGCGGAGAGTACCTGCTTTTTGCCGAGGAACTGCGTCCGGTGGTGGACGACGTCCTGTCGGGGGCGGCGTATATCAACGGCCCGCAGGTAACGCAGTTGGAGGAGGCGTTGGCCCGATTCTGCGGTGTCGGGCACGGCGTCGCGGTCAGCAGCGGAACGGATGCACTGCTGTGCGCCCTGATGGCATTGGACATCGGCGCCGGAGACGAGGTCATCGTCCCGTCGTTCACGTTTTTCGCCACGGCCGGGGTCGTTCACCGGCTCGGTGCCAGGCCGGTTTTCGCCGACATCGACGCCCGAACGTTCAACCTCGATCCGAAAAGCGTGGAGAACGCGGTCACGCCGAGAACAAGAGCGATTATCGCGGTCCACCTGTTCGGCCAGTGTGCCGATATGGACGCGATCAATGACGTCGCCCGGCGCCATGGACTGCGGGTCATCGAGGACGCCTGCCAGGCGATCGGCTCGACATATCACGATCGTTCAGCGTGTTCGCTGGGCGACGCAGCCTGCCTGTCTTTCTACCCGACGAAGAATCTGGGCGGGTTCGGCGAAGGAGGCATGATCCTGACGGATAACGCTGAACTGGCGGGACTTGCCCGCCGCCTGCGCAACCACGGCGAGGTTCAGCGCTACCACCACGACCGCGTCGGAGGGAACTTCCGGCTGGATACGCTCAAGGCAGCGATCCTGCTGGTGAAGCTCCAACGACTGGAAGAATTCAACGAACTGCGGCGAAGCAACGCCGCCCGGTACGACGAGCTTCTGAAGGGCCGTGAGGTCGTCACGCCGTACGTCGCGGCGGGAAGCAAGCACGTCTACCACCAGTATTCGATTCTCAGCGACCGGCGCGACGCTCTGGCGAATTACCTCAAGGAGCGGGGTATCGGCTCCGGCGTGTATTATCCGGTCCCGCTGCATCGGCAGGCGTGCTTTGCCGATTTAGGATATCGGACGGGCGACCTGCCCGTGACGGAAGCGATCTGCGAGCGGATTCTTTCGCTGCCCTGCCACCCGCTGCTGTCGGCGGGTGATGTGGCGTACGTCGCCGAGGCGGTTCGGGCATTTTGCGATTCCGCCGCTACGGAGCGCGTGGAAGCCGTGGGACGCGCCGGCTGAATTTGCCGAACGCATTCAGTAGTGCCAAGGGGATGACATCAATGCGCGTGCTGGTTACAGGTGGTGCCGGGTTTCTGGGAAGTCATCTGTGCGACCGGCTGCTCGAGGACGGGCACGAGGTCGTCGCCGTGGACAATCTGTTCACCGGATCGAAGCGCAACATCAAGCACCTGCTGGGCCGGACAGACTTTGAGTTCATCCGCCACGACGTGGTCCAGCCGATCCTGCTGGAGGTGGACTGGATCTTCAATCTGGCCTGCCCGGCTTCGCCCATTCACTACCAGTACAATCCCGTCAAGACGGTCAAGACGAGCGTGATGGGCACGCTGAACATGCTGGGTCTGGCCAAGCGTGTCAGGGCCCGTGTGCTTCAGGCCTCGACCAGCGAGGTCTACGGAGATCCTACAATCCATCCCCAGCCGGAGAGCTACTGGGGGAACGTGAATCCGATCGGGCCGCGGAGCTGCTACGACGAGGGCAAGCGCGTGGCCGAGACGCTGATGATGGATTATCACCGTCAGAACGAAGTCGAAACGCGCATCGTGCGGATTTTCAATACGTATGGTCCGCGCATGGCAGTGGGCGACGGTCGCGTGGCATCCAATTTCATCGTGCAGGCCTTGCAGAACCAGCCGCTGACCGTCTACGGCGACGGCACGCAGACGCGCTGCTTCTGCTACGTCGATGATCTGGTGGCGGGGATGATCGCCCTCATGAAATATGAGGGCCCGGACGCGCACGAGCCGGTGAACCTGGGCAGCACGGAAGAGCGGTCCATGAATGACCTGGTGGCATGTATCGGAGAATTGCTGGGGCGCAAGCTGGAGGTTGCTCGGAAATCCCTGCCGGAAAACGACCCCGTGCGACGCCGTCCGGACGTGACGCGCGCCCGGAAGATTCTGGGCTGGGAAGCTCGAACGCCGCTGGGGGAGGGGCTGCTGCGCACCATGGAGTTCTTCCGGGAACAGCTTTCCCGTCCGGCGAGCAAGTGACGGGCGATTGCAGGCTCCCGGAAGCGTGATAAGCTAAATGGTGTCGATACCGCGGGTGTTGCCGCGGTCGGCGATCTATCCATGCACTTCAGTCGAGGGGATTACCATGTTCACGATGATTCGCAGAAGTTTGGTCGTTTCAGGACTTGTGGCGGGATTTCTGTCGTGGGTCGGCGCGGCCCGGGCGAACGACATGGAAGTCGCCAAGAAGATGGATGAAGTCAAACTGACGCTGGGACAGGCGGTCGAGGCGGCCGAGAAATCCATGGAAGCACAGGCGACGGCCGCAACCGCGCACCTGCAGGACGGAAAGCTGATCGTTGACGTTCACCTGATGGTCAACGGGATGTGCAAGATCGTCCCCGTGGATGCCGAGGGGAAGGTGGGCGAGGCGACTGATCCGGAACAGAAGATCGAGCGCGCCGCTCATGGACGGGACCCGGGAACGCTTGCCAAACTGATGGCCGATTCCAAGGTCACGCTGGTTGACGCCATCAAGGCGGCGGAAGAGTACAAGAAAGGGCGCGCTGTTCTCATCAAGGCACGCTGGCATGGGAGCCTGGTACAGCTCCAGGCCATTGTCATTACGGACCGGATCGAGACGGTCATTATCGATCCTAAGACCGGCAAGGTGAAAGTGCCGGCCGCGGGCTGAGTTACTTTTCCGTCTCGAAAAGGCCAAATTGGCGGCAATAACCGAGAGATCCAGGGGTTTCCCTCGGTTCACATTCTGTACCGAGTAGGTCTCCTACTGCCTGGGTTTCCCTCGGTTCCCCACAACGAACCTGCCGCCGAATCCTGCCGATGAATCAGCAAGCGGCATTCGTTTGCTACTCAATAGGGAGAATCCATCCATGATTCGACGTCTGAGCCTGACAGCAATCATCGCAGTGTGTATGGCGATGCCGGCATATGCCGGCGGCGGCGCAACGACAACCCTCAACGCCGACGAGGCGATGGCCCAACTCAAGGAGGGAAATCAGCGTTTCGTTTCCGGCCAATCGAAGAACCCCAACACGGATGCGGAGCGAATTGAGCAGACCGGAAAGCATGGTCAGGCACCGTTCGTAACCGTGATTACGTGTTCGGATTCGCGTGTTCCCGTGGAGCGCTTATTTGACCAGGGGGTCGGGGACGTCTTCGTGATTCGCGTCGCGGGCAATGTCTGCGGCGTGCACGAAGCCGGTTCGATCGAGTATGGACTGCACCATCTGAACACGCCGCTGCTGGTCGTGTTGGGACATACGCATTGCGGTGCGGTATCGGCCGTCGTGCAGGGCGCGGAGGTGCATGACAACATCCCGGCGCTCGTATCCGGGATCAAGCCGGCCGTGGAGTCCGCCCGCAAGGAGAATCCGGGAGCCAGCGGCGATAAGCTCATTGCCGCAGCGGTCACGGCCAACGTGTGGCAATCCATCGAGGATCTGCTCCGCATCAGTCCGCAAACGCGAGAGAAAGCCCTACAGGGCAAGACGAAGATCGTCGGCGCGATCTATGACATCGAAACGGGCAAGGTGGAGTGGCTCGGCGAACACCCCCGGCTGGCAGAGCTTGTGCGCGGGCAGCGCGAACACTACTCGTCGAAGGTAGAGTCGCACGGAAATCACTGAGGAAGATGCGCGACGTCCGCGAAAGTGAGGCGCCGCGTGATTATCCGATGTGACGATTCTCGGGAGGTCGAGGGCTTTTCCTCGGCCTCCCGTTTTCTTGATTATTCCGCGCGGCGCGCCGCCCACGCCGCAAGTGTTTCACGATGGATCTTGGCATTGTGGCGAACATCCACCGGGAGATCGCGGTGGAAGAGGACCGCGGTCATGTCACGGGTCCGCGGATTCTCCCGGGCGAGCGCGAGCAGTTCTGCCTTCCACTTCGATTTCTCAGTGGCCGATTTTCGACGGGCTCGGGGTTCGACGATGAGGACAGGTTTCTGCCGGCCTCGCTCGCCGATACCCACGAGTGCCGAGCGGTGAACATCCGGATGCTCGTTGAATATCGCCTCACACTGGTCGGCGTAGAGTGTACCGGTGGGCGTTACCACGCGCTGAGATTTTCGCCCGCAGAACCAGAGCCGGCCCTCGGTGTCGCGATAGCCGACGTCGCCAATCCGATGCCAAACGCGATCACCGTCGATGATCTTGGACAAGGCATCAGCACGCGGATGACCGAAGTAGTGCCGCGTGACCATGGGGCCGGCCACGACGATCTCGCCGAGTTCGCCTTCGGGAACGACAAGACCATCAGTCCATGTCTCGATCGGTTCGTCAACGACCCTGATGATCTTTACGTCGACTTCAGCGAGCTCGCGACCTACGCAGATACCCGCACCTCGGCGCGTGCGGTCGGCGCAATCTGCGAGAATCTCCCTTCCGCCGATCGAGCTGACGGGCAGCGACTCGGTGGCACCGTAGGGCGTGAAGACGTCGGCATCGGGTGAGAGCATGCGGTGTAGGGCGGCGATGGTCGCGGGAGGTACGGGCGCGCCGGCGATCAGGATACGTCGCAGTGACGGCAGTTTGGCACCGGCGGCGGACCCGTAGGCGGCGACCTTTTTCCAGACAGCCGGCGATCCGAAGGTGCTGGTGACGTTCCAATCGAGGAGCGTGCGGACGATCTTCGCGGGATCGGCGCGGCCGGGGCGGGATGGATCCATCGGCGGAATCACGCTGGTCATGCCCATGGCGGTCGAGAACAGCGCGAAGAGCGGGAACGCGGGGAGGTCGATTTCCCCCGGCTCGATTCCGTAGCAAGATTGAATCATGCGCACCTGGGCATCGAACATGCCGTGTTCGTAAACCACGCCCTTGGCCGGTCCGGTGCTGCCGGAGGTGAAGAGAATCGCGGCTGTGTCGGTCGGCGCGGTTCTGAGCAAATCGAACCGGTCGTCACAACGACTTGCGATCCGAGAGAGTGACGCTGCGCCGGGGAGCCCATGGGCAGCGACGGTTACCATTGCGCGGACGCTACGAAAGACCTCGGGGCGGAGTCCGCGCATGACGTGGGCCAGAGAAATGCCGACGAAGCCGTGTATGTCGACGGAGCGCAGGCAGTCGAACATGCGGCGAAGACCCATGCCGGGGTCGATCATGACCGGGACGGCTCCGATCTTGAACAAGGCGAACGTGACGGCGATGAAGTCGAAGCCGGGACGGATCATGACCAGGACGCGCCCGCCGGGCTCGAAGCCGCGCACAACAAGGGCATTGGCATAGCGGTTGGAAAGCGATTCGAGCTCGGCGAATGTAAGCTGCTCGTACCGGCCTCTTGCGGAGCCCGTGGACTTGCGGCCAATGACGACCGCCGACTGATCCGGAACGAGCTGCGCCATGCGCGGAAGATGGGCGGCGATGTTGCAGGTGAGGCCCGGCGAGGCCTTTGTCGCGAGCTCTTGTTCGACGACCATGCCTGATTCAAAACGGACTTGGTCGAGCCGTCAATTCCCCCGAGAGCGAGATTCCGGACTAGCGCCCGATGCAGTACAGGCTCTTCATCCCGCGCAGGAAGATCGTATCGGCAACAATCGCCGGGGAAGCGGAAAAGGAGTCGTCGAGGCGATTCGTGGCGAGCACCTCGAACGACTTGCCGTGCCGAAGCACGACGGCAGTCCCGTTACGCCCCACGACATAAATGCGATCGGCCGCGCCGACGAGGGAAGCGTACACGCCGGTGATGTCGTCGAGGCGTTGGGGTTCGTAGTGGGGCTTGCCCGTTCGGGGATCGACGCAGGACAGTACGCCGTTGTTCTTCTTCAGGTAGTAGAGCAACTCTCCGTGGAGAAGACCGGAGGGGACGTACGACGTGTCCTTGTCCGTGCGCCAGACGATGCGATCGCTGTCGGTGATGTCGCCGCGGGCGCCGCGATAGCGAATGGCCAGCAATTGGGGATCGCGGAAACCGGTCATGGCGAAGAGAAGTTCGTCGTTGAATAACGACGTAGGTATGGCGTTCAGGCCGAGTCCGCCGCACTCCCACACGACCTCTCCGGTGTCGATGTCGTAGGCGCGGATCCGCCTCGTGGCGCTGATCACGACGAGCGTGCGACCCGCATCACGGAGAATCACCGGCGTCGACCACGACGTGACTTCATCGCGTGGGCGGCGCCACTTCTCAGCGCCCGTCCGCTTGTCCAAGGCCACTACGAACGAATCACCCTCGTGATCCCAGTTGATGACGAGCGTATTTTCATGGAGAGCCGGCGAGCTGCCCTCGCCGAACCCGTTACGCGTCTGCATGTTGCCGAGGTCCTTCTCCCAGACAACTTCACCAGTCTTGTGGAGGGCGTAAACTCCGCGCGAACCGAACATAGCGTAGAGATACTCTCCGTCGGTCATGGGAGAAGCAGACGCCAGGCTGCCGTCCATATGGCTGCCTTCGTGGGGAACCTGCTCGCGGACGACGCGGCGCCAGACTTCGCGGCCGTTGGAGCGGTTGTACGCCAGGACTGTAAATCGAAACGGCGTATCGGGCTTGGAAACGCGTTGATCCCGATCGCTTTGCGATTCTTCGGAGTCCGCGGGAATTGCGGCCTGGATGATGACGAGATCATCCCAGACGATCGGCGTGGAGAGTCCCTGCCCGGGAAGGGCCGTCTTCCAGCGAACGTTACGGGATTCGCTCCAGGTAACGGGCGGATCGGCCGAGGGCGCCAATCCATTGCCCGAGGGACCTCTCCACTGGGGCCAAGAGGGAGATGTCTCTCCGGCCGGCGCGAAACCCGCAAGAATCAGGACGAGCGGAAGACTCCGCGCTGACGTTCGTAATTCGATTCGCATTCAATCGGCTCCTGGATCGTTTTCGTCTGCAAGGGTAGACGATTGTTCCGCACATCGGATGCAGCGCAGTTTGCCGTCGAGTTCTCTTGCCGGTCATTTGGTTGAAGGCGAGGCGTTCAAGCGAACCTCGAGGCCCTCGAGTGACTCCCGAGCCAACTTGAATTCAGGATCGCGCCGAAGGCTCTCTTCATACGCGGCGCGTGCTTCCTCATCTCGACCCAGTTGCTCCAGCGCGTTCCCCTTCCGCCAGTTGGCGTGGGCCATGGTGGGCATGTTTTCGCCCCTCGGATCGCCCGCGATAAATTGGTCGAGAAGTTCTATGGCCCGCTCCGGCTCGAACTTGTTCTGGATGCGCATCCTGGCCTGATTGTAGAGGGAGCGATAGTAATCGTCGCCCCGCGGGCCGTGGCGTGCGGATTCGTACTCGGCGTCGGCGGCGTCGAACTGCTTCTCTTCCGCGTAGATGTCCGCGAGCGAGGCGTGCAGGCCGGGTTCTTGGGGGGATTCCTGGATACCGGCCAGTAGAATCTCCTTGGCGCGCTTCGTATCCTCCTGGCGCTGGTAGCACATGGCCAGAAGGCGCTTTCCGGCAACGGGGTCAAGGGACTCGATCTCGCGGGCCGTCTCAATGGCGCGATCAATGTCACCGATGGGTTTGGGCGCGAGATTGAAAAAGACCAGCATCGTTCTGGCTTCGATATCGTCCGGATCAAGATCAATGGCGTGCTGGAGCGCTTCCTTGAACGGGCGTATCCTCTTCATAGCGCTGAACATGCCGCCAATGCTCTGCATGTCCGCGAACATCTGTGCTCCGAGCGCTTTGGCATAGGCAAGGTGGGCCTGCGGACTGCCCGGCAGGAGCTTAACGGCCTTGAGCCCGTAGTCGGCCGCTGCGTCGGCTTCCTTGAGTTCGCGCAGGACATCGCACAGGAGCACGCAGGCCTCTCCATCGCGGTCGGAGTCCTCGATGATGCGAAGCAGCTCTTGCTTTGCCTCGGAGAATTGCCCCGTTTCAATCAACGCTCGTGCGTCGGCAAAATAGGGTCCGCCGAAACCCTCAGCCGGTGCGACCGAAGGCGCCCCAGCCGTGAGTTGCCGGCCCGACGCGTCCACAAGTTCGGTCGTCGGCGCGCGCATGATCCAGTAAGCTAACAGGACCAGCGCGAGCACGAAGCCGACGGCAAATGCCCCCAGGAGCTTTAGAATTCGCTTGTTGCGCGTTTTCACGCGTGGACTGTAGAAGCAGCTACTCGCGGGTTCAAGCCGGACCACGGTCTCGCACGCCGGGCATCGACCGGATGACCGACGCAGCAGGCCCCGTCATGGAAAAGCAGATCGCGCGCGGGTGCTTTGCTCTACCGACCAGAGGGTATGCCCGGCACCACGATTCCCAGCCTGTAAGTCGCTTTGCTTCCGACGGTTATCGTCATTCTTCAATTTCAGAGCCGGGCTCGGACTGGAAGACTTGGTTCGCACCCGTTCTTGCACCCGGGGAAGCGAGTGACGCCGGCGCCGCATCAAAGTGACCAGACGTGCACGACAACGGCATTCGTATCACTTCCGCCAAGGCCGCGCTCCACCATGAACAGGCGCCCGCCGACCGAATCAAAGGTCATGCCGCCCGCGTTTTCACACGGAGCACCCTGTAAATAGAACTCTGTCGGCCGCCACGTTTCATAAGGAAGGACGACCCATGGATCCTGCTCGCCCTGGGCGCTGTAGCCGAGTTCGTGCACATCGTAGAAGATGACCTGCCGCTCGTAGGGGTAGCAGTGATATCCGTGAGAGTCACTGCAAGGATCGTTGCAGACCACGGGAGGTTCGTCGTAGCAGTTGGTGCCGAGCCCCTTGAAGCCGAGCAGCATAATCGCCCGCCCCGTGTCGCCCTCGACGAAGGCGCCGCCGGACCAGTCGTCACACATCGTGTACGCCGGGTAGTCGCACGCGGCCGGCTCACCGACGTTCGGTCCCGCACAACCGGGGAACTTCACGCGGTAGTAGAGCATCGCCAGCGCGTCCAGATTGCCCGCCGGGTCTTCGCTTTCCCAGGGCCGAAACGCGAACAGCGAAGGCCCCTGTGAGCCGCCAAAGACGGTCACGGGCTCGAAGGCGTCGCGCGGCGTGCCTCGGGCGCGACCCGTCACGAGCGTGCGGCCGCCAAGGTACATGTCTGCGTACCACTCGGGTACCGAAAACAGATAGGCGCCCATCTTGCGACCGTGGTAGATGCCGTCGTCCGGTCCGACGTAAAACATCCCCCGTGCGTTCGTTCCATCCAGATTCGCGAACCAGATGGTGGGGAAGCTCTCTTCGCCGGCAACGCCCTCCGCGTACCAGAGGTTGATCGAGCCATAAAGCTTGTCGCCGGTCTGAGAGCCTCGCCGAGGCACGTACTCCAGATCGCTGACAAAGAGATATTCATTATGGACGGTCGAAGCAAGACCGCCATCAAAGGCTGTCGGCCCGGCGACGAGCGTCGCTTCGGGCAGGTCCATCCAGTCCGCGGCACGGAGCGGCGTGGGGATCGAGACCTCGCCGAAGTATGCGTAGCAATCCCAACTGGGATCCCAGCATGTGCCGGAGTGAGCCTCGTCAGTCAGAGATTGGAACTCGGTGACCAGCAACGACCCGGTCCCTCCGTCACCCTCGGCGTAGTAGGACAGCCCGAGCGCACCCCAGTTGAAGTTTTCGGGCAGACGGAATGCGCCCAGGTAGGTCAGATCCGTGGCGTGCAATCTCTCCTCCGGCCGTCCTCCCTGGGCGGGCTCCGATTCTCCATCCGGCGGGACAACGTCTGAGTCGCCGGCCGCCTGACATGCCCCGCCAACACACGAGAGCCCATCGCAGCAGTCGCCATCTATCTCGCAATCCTCTCCGCGAGCATGGCACACCTGCGGGTTTCCATCGCCGTCTGCCGCGGGCTGGCTCGACGGACAGCCGCCGATGCAAACCGCGGCCAGAACCGAAACAAGACCGATCGATTCGTGAGAAATGGAACGGGACATCACACCGTCCTCCCCTAAGAAATGGGATTCTTGACGCGACGCGAACCTTGCATCCGCTCGCAACCGTTTTTCGGCCCGGCGGCCCGACAGGTACGCGCCCTCGGATTGCGGGAGCCGGCCGTTCGATCCAAACATGGCATGAACCGTCGTCGGCGTGCGCCCTCCGACAACGGGTCCCAATGCACTTAGTATCGTACCAAGACTGTTAAGGCTCCACAATGAATCGACGGTTTTCTCCGATCACTTCATTCGCCGGTACGGGCCTATACCGCCGTTGGCGGCGATGCCAAGACCGAGACGCCGGACGCTTCTTGCAACGCAACACGTTCGGACTCGACGCCAGCACCTGCTGGTCCTTTCCCGGGCAATCTGTGGTCCGACCGGGGAGCGACATGGCGGGCAGGACATTCCCAGGCACACCAATCGCTGCTGGCTTCTGCGGTAACGTTCTGAAGCGAGTAGACCCCGAGCGGGAATACCAACGAGAGGTTGACATCATTCAATGCGATGATGATAACACCAACGCACTTTTCATCATCTGCGATGCGTCGCCTATCGAGTCGTCGCCGGCGCCGCACGGAGCGTAATGGCCGACGCCCGGCCTCTGAGGTTCACATGCATCCTATCATTCGCAATCGGTCGATGCGGCGCCGAAACGGCATAGGATCGGCTCTCCTTGTCTGGTTGACGCTCATGCCAGCCCCGGCCGTTGGAGGAGAAAACGCCGCGCAACTCCTTTCCCGGAACCGACCTCCGCAACGCGATCTCGCAACATCCGATGGGCAGGCGCTCTACTGCGTCGGATACGCCCACCTGGATACGCAGTGGCGCTGGGACTTCTCGACAACGATCGACGAATACATCCGGGCTACACTGGACGACAACTTCCACCTGATCGATCGCTATCCCGAGTACACTTTCAATTTCACCGGTTCGGTCCGGTACGAGATGATGAAGGAATACTATCCCGAGCGATATGCGCGGCTGAAAGGCTACATCGAGGACGGACGATGGTTCGTGTCCGGCTCCAGCGTGGACGAGGGCGATGTGAACGTACCTTCTGCCGAGTCCATCGTCCGCCAGGTTCTCTATGGCAACCTGTTCTTCGAGCGCGAGTTCGGCCAAACGAGCGTAGACTACATGCTGCCCGATTGTTTCGGCTTTCCGGCCTCCATGCCGACAATATGGGCCCATTGCGGACTGTTGGGATTCTCGACACAGAAGCTCACGTGGGGTTCCGCGGTTGGCATCCCCTTCAAGGTCGGCGTGTGGGAAGGACCGGATGGCTCGGGCGTCATTGCGGCTCTCGACCCCGGACCGTACGTCGGCGCAATTGAGGGACCGGTTCATGAAAATCCCGAGTGGCGCGAGCGCGTCGCGCGCAACGGCCGGGATTTCGGCGTTTGGGCGGACTACCACTACTACGGTACGGGAGACCAGGGCGGCGCACCACGCGAGAGCGACGTCCAGAACTACCTGGCGAGCGCGACCGCCGCGAATGCGGACCTGTCCGTCGTGCTCGCCTCGTCTGGCCAGATGTTCCGCGATATCACCCCGGGGCTCCGGGTGCAACTTCCACGTTACCAAGGCGATATGCTGCTCACGGAGCACTCGGCGGGGACCCTCACATCTCAAAGCTACATGAAGCGCTGGAACCGTCAGGCGGAGCAGCTGGCCGACGCCGCCGAGCGTGCCGCAACCTGTGCCTGGCGTCTCGGTGCGATGGCTTATCCGCGCGAGCGGCTTGAGCGCGCCTGGGTGCGCGTTCTGGCCAATCAGATGCACGACATTCTGCCCGGCACGAGCATTCCTCGGGCGTACCGGTTCTCCTGGAATGACGACCTCGTCGCTCTCAACATTTTCGCAGACATCCTCCGCTACGCCGTCGGACGTGTTGCGGAACTCCTCGACACGGATGTGATGGGTCGGCCCGTCGTCATCTATAATCCGCTTGCGATCGATCGTGAAGACGTCGTCGAGGTCGAAGTTCCGAGGGATGGCGCCTCCTTCGTACGTGTCTATGGACCGGACGGACGAGAGGTTCCTTCACAACTGCTCTCGTCCGACGCGGTGTCGCTACGGGTACTCTTCCTGGGTCGCGCTCCGGCGAACGGATTTGCGGTGTTCGATGTACGCCGTGCTGATCGTCCGTTCGACGATGAGAATGGGCCACGCATTTCGGCCAGGAGCCTGGAAAACGACCGGTATCGCGTGACGCTCAACGATGCGGGAGACATCGCCGGCATCCACGACAAGCTGGCTGGAAGGGAGTTACTCGCCGAGCCGGCCACGCTCGTCTTCACCCGCGAGAGGCCGCGCCACTATCCCGCCTGGAACATGGATTGGGCGGATCGAAAAACGCCGCCGATCGGACGGGTGGACGGGGTGGCACAATGGCGCATCGTGGAGTCGGGTCCGGTACGGGCGGCACTCGCGGTGACGCGTCGGGCTCGCAATTCCGAATTCACCCAGGTGTTCCGCCTGACCCGAGGGGATGCCGGAAATGTCGTCGAAGTGGCGGCGGAGATCGACTGGCAATCTACGGAATGCGCGCTGAAGGCCGCATTTCCCCTGACCGTGTCGAACCCGGAAGCGGTCTACAACTGGGGCGTTGGGACAATCCGCCGGGGGAACAATGAACCTGTCAAGTATGAGGTGCCCTCGCACGAGTGGTTTGACCTGACCGACAGGGAAGGAAATTACGGCGTCACGGTCCTCGAGGATTCCAAGTTCGGTTCCGACAAGCCCGAGGACAATGAACTCCGCCTGACGCTGCTGTACACCCCCGGGGTACGCTCATCCTTTCTGGATCAGCACAGCCAGGACTGGGGCGTTCACCATGTGCGGTATGGCCTTTATGGGCACGAGGGCGACTGGCGGGCGGCGCAGAGCGAATGGCGCGGCAGACGGTTCAACCAGCCGATGCGCGCGTTCCTGGTGCCCAAGCACTCCGGACGGCTCGGTCGAACCTTCTCTCTGCTAAACGTCGACACACCCCGGGTGGACGTTCGGACGGTCAAGCGCGCCGAACGGCGGGACGTACTGATCGTCCGGTTGCAGGAGCTGTGGGGCCAGCCCGCAGAAGACGTTCGCCTGACCTTCCCGTTCGAGGTTCTTCGCGCCGAAGAGGTGGACGGTCAGGAGCGCCGTCTCGGCCCACAACCAGTGTCGGAAGGACAGCTCGCCTTCGACCTTCAACCCTACGAATTGCGAGCGTTCGCCGTCGAACTTGCACCGCCTGGCGCCCCTGCCCAGAACGTCGCCTCGGTGCCCGTATCGCTTTCACTTGATACGGACGTCGTCAGCAGCGACGGCAATCGCGCCGACGGGGCCATGGATCTGTCACAGCATACTTACCCGGCCGAGCAGTTCCCCGCTCGTATTCGTCATAACGATGTTGTTTTCGAATTGGGCCCAATGGGGGAAGGTGCCAACCAGGCACTGACCTGTCGTGGGCAGACGATCACCCTCGGCAGTGCCGGCGGGAACCGCATACATCTGCTGGCGGCGGCAACCGAGGACGCTACCGCAACTTTCCGCGTCGGCGATGCCGCACATCTCTTGGACGTTCAATCCTGGACGGGATTTGTGGGGCAGTGGTGGGACCGGGTCTTTGATCGCGAGTTCGGCAAGGTCGACTACACGTGCGCCGGCCGGGTCACAGCGCTCTTGCCGGGCTTTATCAAGCGCGATCCGATCGCCTGGTTCAGCACCCATCGCCATAGTCCGGATCGTGGTAACGAGGCCTATCGATTCACCTATCTGTTTCATTACGAACTGCCGCGGCTAGACGGCGCAACAACGCTGACCCTGCCGTTCGATGAGCGAATTCGCGTCTTTGCCGTATCGGTCGCCGACGACGTGCCCGTTTCAGCCGCGGCACCGTTGTACGATGAGCTGACCGGCGGCCGACCGATTGAGATCCGCCATTCCTACGACGAAGAGAAGGCCGCAGTATTTCAGGGGCGTGAGCCCGAGGGTCGAGTGCTGCGGGAGCGTGCTCGCCAATTCGAGCTCCTGGAAACGGGACCGCCTCGCAACGATGACGACATCGATGCGTCGCGAGAGAAGGGCTACACGTTCCGCGTATTCGCACCCGACGAACGCGATCGTCCGCACCCCGACTCCGGAGTCGTCGGGGATCATCTCGTCCGTCTCAACGACGGCCTTGCAGCGGAGAACAACGACGATACGAAGCGATGTGTCTGGTTTGACGGCCCCGGCCGGTTCACCCTCGATCTGCTGCAGTCGCGTCCCATTGCCTCCGTGACCACATACACTTGGCATCGCAGCAATCGCGCGCCGCAATACTACTCCCTCTGGGGCACGGACGCCGAGCCCATGCCGGACCCCGGCTTCGGTCAGGGCAAGTCGGACGCGTGGTCTCTGATCGCCGTGGTCGATACACGCGACTTGGGCGACGGACAGATTCATGCCAGCCGCATCGTCGGCGATGGCAGACCGCTGGGGCCTTACCGGTATCTGCTGTGGGTTGCCGAAGACGTAGGACAAGGCTCGTTCTTCACCGAGATCGACATCGACTTCACGGAGACCGCGCCGTGATGCGCAAGAGTCGGCGATTCGCGCTGCTCGCGTTCATAGCCGCGGCAAATTCGGTGGCGGCGCACCCCGTTGTGATTTATCCCGGTGTCATTTCCTGGGACCGGGAACGACTGCTCGTAACACTGGAAGTCAACTCCCATGCGTTGCAGCACGCAGCCGTGGCACTGGCACCGGGCGCATCCCCACAGGAGCTTGCGGAGGCGCTTGCCCGATCCTTGGAAGTACATACACCACCGGGAGAAGTCCTGGTGCCTGACGAGGCGCGTTGGGCCGATTCCGAACGGGTTGAGATCGATGTAAAGGTCCCCGACTCCCCGAGTGCGTTGGCGTTGCGATTGCGTAGCGATACCGACTTGGCCGCTCTGCACCAACAGTGGCAGCTTCAGTGGACTACGGAATATTCAGTGCCGCGTCTTATCCGGCTCACGACGGGCGGGAATGTCGAGATCATCCGCCGTGCCGCAAAGACGAGGACATATTCGACGTCGCTTACGGAGCCACTGCTAAAGCTCGAAATTCGTTGCCCGGGCCCTGCCTTGCCGGCCGATTCAACGGATTCACCGGATCTGCGTGTGGTAGTCGTCGAACTCGATGTGCCATGCGCCTTATTGCCGGTTTGGACGGGCGTCGTCGTGGCTGATTCGCCAGTTATCACGGCGGGCGGACTTGCGGAGAGCGAGGGGCCATTGGCAACCTGGCTAGAGAGTCATCTCGCCATTGGCGGCCCGGAAGGCGGGGTGCGGCAATTGGCGATTCGGGGAGTGCAACTGGTGACGGTTGAGGATGAAGTTGTCCCGTCGTTCAGCAACGCACCGCACAGTGCATTCACCTCACGCGTACGCATCACCGCGTCGTCGATGCTGCCATCCGATCAGCGTGAAATGGTCCTTTCCTGGGACGGCTTGAACGGGCTTGTGAAGCGACTGCCCGCCGCGTTCCGAGTGAACGACGCATTCGACCATATCACGGACCTGACTGCCTCAAATTCGAGGATCGCCGTTCGAATCAGCGAGGATGAGCGTGTCCTGTTCCTGTCCCCCACTCATCGACAGGTCGGCAAGAAACTGGAGATTCCGCTTTGCGGAGAGGAAGCACCATGAAAGGACTGGCCTACGTCCGCCTCTGCGCCGCGATCGCCGCGTTGGGCGGCCTCCTGTTTGGCTTCGACACCGCGGTCATCTCCGGAACGACCGATGCGCTGGCGGCAGAGTTCGATCTCGGCTCGGCTACGTTGGGTTTTACCGTTGCGTCAGCGCTCATCGGTACGCTGATTGGCTCAATCGCCGTGGGACGGCCGGCGGACGTCTGGGGGCGCCGGGCCGTCATGTTCGTGCTAGCGATCCTGTTCCTGGTCTCCGCGATCGGTTGCGCATTGGCGTGGAGCTGGTCGTCACTGGTGATCTTTCGTCTCATTGGAGGCTTGGCCGTCGGCGGCGCGTCGGTTGTTTCGCCGATGTACATCGCTGAAATATCTCCTGCGGCGCGGCGAGGCCGACTGGTCGCGGTTGCCCAATTCAACATCGTGCTGGGCATTCTGCTGGCCTATTTCTCGAATTACGTGGTCTCCCTTTTCGAATTGGGACCGCTGACGTGGCGGTGGATGTTGGGCGTGGAGGCCCTTCCGGCGGCGGCCTACTTTCTGTTATTGCTCTTGACGCCGCGGAGCCCGCGTTGGCTCTTGGCACGGGGGCTCGAGGCGGAGGCACGCCTGGTCCTGGAGCGTCTGACGCCGGGCACCGGCGAATCGACCGATGCGCTCGTGGTCCGCATCAAGGAAGCCATTGACTCGGAGCGCCGGCGATCGGGTACCGCATTCTTCAGGCGGGCGCACGCGAGGCCGATTCTGCTCGCGGTGGCCATCGCGGTCTTCAATCAGTTGTCCGGGATCAACGCGGTCTTGTATTACGCACCGGCCATATTCCGTTCCGCCGGGGCAGGAGACAACGCGGCGCTGCTGCAATCCGCCGGACTCGGTTCAGTCAACCTTCTTTTCACGATTGCCGCCTTGATGGTCATTGACCGTGTGGGACGCCGCCCGCTCATGTTGCTTGGATCGATCGGCTACATTGTAAGCCTGCTCGCGACCGCATGGGCGTTTTACACACAGGGCGTCGCCGGCGAGGGCGGGCAAGGCTTCTCTCCTTTGGGAAGCTGGGTGGTGACGATCAGCCTCGTTCTGTTCATTGCCTCCCACGCTTTCGGGCAAGGGGCGGTCATCTGGGTATTCATCAGTGAGGTGTTCCCCAACGAGTTGCGGGCGCGGGGCCAGGCGCTGGGCAGCTTTACGCACTGGGTCATGGCTGCCTTGATTTCCCAGACCTTTCCCATGATCGCGGAATGGTCAGGCGGACATGTCTTCGCGTTCTATGCGGTTTGCATGGTCGGGCAGTTGATCTGGGTGCTGATGGTCATGCCGGAGACGAAAGGCATTCCCCTTGAGGAGATTCAGCGCCGCCTGCTTTCACCGGGCGCGTCATCTGGCCGCGACGGTTAGCAGCAACAGCCTCACCGTCCTCCATACCGTCAACGGCATGGGAAACTCGGGAGGAGACCTTCTCTTGGTCGCAGGCGCGCCCAAGCAGAATGATTGTACCGACCGGGTAGCCGATCCCCAAAAATGATCTTGCCCGCCTCGCATGCAAGTGCTTGGCGAACCCATCATGAAGGCAGTCGCCCAAGTCTCGCAACACGAACTGCATCGTGATGGCCGCGATCCGTTCAAACCCGTGCAGACTCATGATAAGACAAGGGCATGAAGATGGTGCGAATACGGCGTCGACACCCTCATGAGCCGCCCCCGATCCGACCGGCCGCGAGCCCAATGGCCAGCGGGCCGGTGCGAACCGGGAGACAGACAACCGTCTCGGTCGAAACTATCAGTCGTTCGGCGCCATCTCGACCTCGGCGATGACTTCGGCCGGCGACAGATCGTCGCCGTAGATCAGCCGATGAAACGCACGGTTGTAACGGTTCATCGTGTCCAGCGCGCAATGGGCCAGTCCACGGAATTGATCCGGTCCCACAACACCGTCAGCAACAGGCATGCCGACACAGAACAGAAGCCTTCCGCTGCTCATGTCCAGCTGGAAGCAGCCAAGGCTGAGTCCGAAGTTGGCGCGCGCGACTGCCTCTGCCATCGTCGGGCGGGCGTCCTCCGGAACGATCAGCGCGTTCCGTACCGCCACGTGCGGCACAGAATACGGTGACTCACCGAGGACAGCGACACGCACTGCGCAGAAGACGCTCTCAAGGGAGACATCGAGTTCGACCGCAGGCAGGTCCTCGAGCAGACGACACCTGCAACCGTCTGCGTCGAGGCACTCACGCACCAGGTTGAGAATCTGGTTTTCTGCGTTCATGTTGAGCCTTCCCTTTGATGGACATGGGCCATTGCACGCGTTCCGTTGAGAGCGCCGAGGCTTCATCAGAAAGAGTAGAAATCGCTCGATCAACCGAACTGCCGGCCCCACGCCATGCATCCTCCGCAAACACACCTCGACAAGGTTCAAGCTGTCTGAATCGACACAAACCGACCGCGCGTTCCGGGGCACGGTAGCGTGCGCGCAGCTTGGCAGTAGAGCTCGACGCCGCCGGGAACATTAAACCCTTGAAGTAGAATAGCACCGAACGTATCGACGGGACCGTCGCTACGACCATGGACTGGGGACGGGCCTGTGAGTATCCGACCTCTCGTCGCCACCAGTTCTGGACGTCGGGAGGCGCTGATTTCACCGCATCCTATCGGGTTGAATCCAGCAGATTCGCTTGCTTCCGCCTCCTGTATCCGCAATCTAATGCCGACCTTGAGTGATCCATAACCCGAATCCGAGTGATGTTTCGCTCGGCGACACTACTCGATAAGCGCATGCTCAATGGCGTATCGCGTGATCTCGGCATTCTGGATCAAGTTGAGCTTCTCTAGGATTCGGCGGCGGTATGTGCTGACGGTTTTGACGCTTAAGCCGAGGGAATCGGCGATTTCGCTTGCGCTGCGGCCGCGCGCGATCAAACACATGACCTCATACTCCCGGTTGGAAAGGCCGTTGTGTGGGTTACGTGCCGCACTTCGGTCGAGATGCATGGCAAGGCTCTCTGCCACGTCCGGGCTGATGTAGCGGTGGCCGACCGCGACCGCGCGCAAGGCCGCGAGCAACTCGGACGGCGGACTTGCCTTGTTGATGTAGCCCGCCGCTCCGGCCTGGATCGCCCGAACGGCGTACTGTTCGGCCGGGTACATGCTCAGAACGAGAACGGGCAGCGAAGGATTGCGTCGTCGTAACTCTTCGAGGAGCTCTAGTCCGGGTGTTCCCGGCATGGCCAGATCCAGCAAGACGACATCCGCCGGATTTCGGGTCAAGGCGGCCAGAAGCGCTCGACCGTCACCGGCCTCGCCCGTTACCTGGATATCCGGCGTGTCGGCGAGTGTGCGTCTAATCCCTTCGCGAACAATGGCATGATCGTCGGCGATGACGACTCGAATCACCGGTCATCCTCCGTTCCATTGGGTGCAACGGGCATCCGCAGGGAGACTGTGGAGCCCTTTGACGGCGAAGCGGTGAACTCCACGTGGCCACGCCAAGCAAGAGCGCGTTCTCTCATCCCGATCAGCCCAAGGGATTCGGTACTGGAAATCTGATCCGCCCGCGTACCGACGCCGTTGTCAGATACGGACATCGTGACCTGCCCATTCTTGATCCTGAGAATAACATTAACTTCCGTCGCATGGGCATGCCGCCCGACATTGGTAAGGCTCTTCTGGAAAATCCGGAAGACTGACGTGGCCTGGTCGCTAGGCAATGGGCACCGATTCTTGCGAGGCAATCGAACGCGGCAAAGGACGCCCGTGCGCCGCTGGAACTGCTTGGCTCCCCAGTCGATCGCAGCGATCAAACCGAAGTCATCCAGGACGGTAGGACGCAAGTCGGTGCAGATGCGCTGTAGTGTCTCCGTAGTGCTCGCGACAAGGCGCGTCATTGCCCTGATCCGCAAGCCAACCTCGGATGAATCGTTGCTTGACCGGGTTGCGAGCCAGTGCAGATCCATATTCAGGGCTGTCAGGGCCTGCCCGAATTCATCGTGCAATTCGCGGGCAATGCGCGCTCGCTCGCCTTCACGCACCTTCTCCTGATGATCCGCAAGCCGACGGAGTTCGTTGGCCATCGTTCGATGGCGACGCTCGCTTTCCCGCAAGGCGTCCTCGGCCCGCTTCCGATCGGTGATATCAACCATGTTGCCGTGGATGATGCTGGGGCTGCCCTGCTCGTCTGGGACCAGCGCAACATTCTCAAGTACATGGATTGGCGCGCCGTCGCTGCATCGGAGCACACACTCGGAATTGACAAGCTTGCCCTTGCGGCGCAACCGCCGAAGAAACGCTCGGCGATCAACGTCCCCAAAGTACAGATCGGATGCGGCCCTGGCCATCAACCCCTCGCGGGAATCGTACCGCAGCATCGAGGCCATTGCATCGTTGCAATCCACGATAACTCCGTCGATCGTTGTCGTGTAGATTCCGGCCAGACTCTGCTGAAAAAGGAGGCAATACCGTTGCTCGGCCGTGGACAACGTCAGGTCATGGCAAAGTCGGTTGTTCTCGGACATGCAGAATTGTGCCATCCGCTTGCCCTTTTCATCACTCCTGAGCTTCTCAGCCTTCACTTTCGCTGATGCCTCTCGGCTGCTGCTTGCCACGTTGCTCCTCCAAAGCACACCTCAATCCGAACAAGCGTGATCTTGACAAACGTGTTTTGCCCGGCCAAACGCTATTCCCCGAGTTGAATACCGCAGTGAGAGAGAGGGCTGGTAGAAGAGTCGCGCGACGCGACCGACGGTCCTGCTATTTCGGCCGCCTTGGTCACCGAACCGGGGACCCAGGTGAGCACCGCTTGCCTTGCGGCGGGGGCATCCTACAGACCCTTCTGTTTGTCCTACAGCTCTTCTCGCACAGTCCCACATGGCTTTGCTCCTGGCGCTGCTACCGCAAGCCGGTAGGGCGGGATAACGTGATTCCCGTGGGGGCGAGTCGCGCGCCGCTGTGGGTTGATAGGGCCGCCCGCAGCTTACGGCAGGGCCGGGAATGGAATTCACCTCACCAATTCAAAGGAGGCAGCACAATGATTCGCTCATTGCACCAAACAGATCGGTGCCGGGCGGTCGCTCACGCCGTGTTCGTATTGCTTTGTTACCTTGGCTTCAGCGCAGATTGGGCATTTGCGAGGCCGAAGTTCCGCGACGCCTTTTTCACTGTCTATCCAAGCGCAGTCGGAACCGTGTTGGATGACGTGCCCAGCAACAGCGGTCATTGCGGTGTCTGCCATTTTGACTTCAACGGAGGTGGCACGCGAAACCCGCATGGTATCGATGTAGGGAACGCGCTCCCGCTGTACCCGAATAACGCGCAGGGGTACCAGGATGCGATCTGGTCGATTCGAAATAACGACCCGGACGGCGACGGATACAGCACGTTTGTGGAAGTCACCGATATAACGAACTATACAAATACGCCGACATTCCCTGGGCTAACGCCTGGCAACGTCGGAAGCGCCACGAACGTATCCATCGCCGACATTCAGGATTTCCTGGTGCCTAGCAGCGGTGGAGATACCACCCCGCCCGTTGTAACCGTGATTGCACCGAACGGGGGAGAGGTGCTCACGGCCAATACCGCCACGACTGTTCAGTGGACCGCCACCGATGACAGCGGGATCTCCGGTGTCAGCCTTTACGTGTCTCTGGATAATGGCGCCACCTACAGCCCTGTGGCGCTGGGTATCTCCAATTCCGGTAGCCATCAGTGGTTTCCAGCGAATCGACCGACGACCACCGCGCTTTTCCTCGTGGAGGCCATCGATAATGCCTTCAACACGGGGCAAGACACGAGTAATAGCGCGTTTACCATCCAATCTCCGCCCGGCGGGATCGTGCCCACCACGCTGCGCGATTTCGACATGCCCGGCAGCCAGCCCTTCGACGCCGGCATCCTGAATCCTCCCGAAGCATGTGCGGTTTGTCACGGCAATTACGACGCCAACGTGGAGCCCTATTACAACTGGCAGGGCAGTATGATGGCGCACGCCTCGCGGGACCTCCTGTTTGAGGCGGCACTGGCCATCGCCAATCAGGACGCGCCGGACTCCGGCGACCTTTGCCTGCGGTGTCATCTTGCCCGGGGATGGTTGCGGGGCCGCTCCGTGCCGACGGATGGCAGCGAGATGCTGGCCACGGATGCTATCGGCGTTGCGTGTGATCTTTGCCACCGCCTCGTGGACCCCATCCCTAATCCGGCGAACCCGAGTGAGGACACGGCAATCCTGAACGCCCTGGCGCTCGTACCGCTCACCTTCGGAACCGGCATGTATGTCATCGACCCTACGGGCGCACGGCGCGGACCTTTCGCGGACGCGGACAGCGGGCACCCGATCCTGGTCTCGCCATTCCATCGCGAGGCCGCATTGTGCGGGACATGCCACAACGTGAGCAACCCAGCATTCGAGAAGGATGTCAACGGGAACTATGTACCCAACGCACTCGATGCCCCCGCCAGCGACTTCTCGGCCAACATCATTGCCCCGGTTGAGCGCACCTACAGCGAATGGCTGAATAGCGAATACAACACGCCCACTGGCGTCTATGCTCCCGAATTCGGTGGCAACAAGGATTACGTCGCCACTTGTCAGGATTGCCACATGCGGGACGTCACCGGGCAGGGTTGCAATCTCGCACCGCCGGTTCGAAACGATTTGCCCTTGCACGACATGACCGGTGGAAGCACCTGGTTCCCCGGCCTGCTGAGTACCCTCTTTCCCGGAGAGGTAAACGACGCAGCCATTCAGGCGGGCATCGCCCGGGCAAGGTACATGCTTCAAAACGCGGCCGAAATGGATATTGCCCAGAACGGTCCGGAACTCATTGTTACCATAACGAACAACACCGGGCACAAGCTGCCGACTGGTTACCCGGAAGGCCGGCGCGCATGGCTCAATATCAAGTTTTTTGACAATGCAATGGCATTGGTTGGAGAATCCGGCGCGTATGACTCAGCAACCGGCGTGCTCTCTCATGACCCCGAGGCGAAGATCTACGAGATTCTGCCGGCAACATCGGGAATCCCCGGCGTGCCGGACGAAACGGAGTTCCACTTCGTTCTCAACAACTCGGTCCTGAAGGACAATCGAATTCCTCCGAGAGGCTTTACGAACGCGGCGTTCGCGAATTTCGGCGGCCCTCCGGTAGCCTACTCGTATGCCGACGGTCAGTATTGGGATGATACTGTGCACACCATACCCCCGACGGCCACGTCGGCCGAGGTAACCCTCTACTATCAAAGCACGAGTAAAGAGTTCGTTGAGTTCCTGTTGGCCGAGAACTCGACCAACAGCAAAGGCCAGGAACTCTACGATTTGTGGAACAACAACGGCAAATGTCCGCCGGAGCCCATGAGTGCCGCGTCCTTCACGCTGCAGACCTGCACTGTCGGCGGCGATTGCGACGACGGGCTGTACTGCAACGGATTGGAGGTATGCACGACAGGATTTTGCGCCCCCGGCATCGACCCCTGTCCCGGCCAAGGTTGCGACGAGGTTAGCGATACCTGCTATTCACTCGGATGCAACGACAACGGCACGTGTGAACGGGGTGAGGACTGCGTCACCTGTCCGAACGATTGCTTCAGCGCTCCCGGGGGAACCTGCGGTGACGGAATCTGCGCTGGCAGCGGCGAGGATTGCTTTACTTGTCCAACCGACTGCCGGTGCACGGGTGGGGGGTGCTCCAACGGATGCTGTGGCGACGGAATCTGCTCCGGCGAGAACGCGAGCAACTGCCCGGTTGACTGTGATCCCACGTTCGTTCCGCCGTCTCCTACCTGCTGCGGCGACGGTACTTGTGAAGGCACCGAAAGCGATGTCAACTGCGCCGTCGACTGTGCTACGTGCACCGTCGATGCCGAATGCGACGATGGGTTTTATTGCAACGGCCCAGAAACGTGCGACATCGGCACCGGCAATTGCCTGCCGGGCATTCCAGTTGACTGCACAGACGGCGTCGCCTGCACGATCGACGCATGCAACGAATCCACGGACACGTGCGATCACACGCCCAACCATACCCTCTGTGACAACGGACTTTTCTGCGACGGTGTCGAGACCTGCGACGGAGTGCAGGGTTGCTTGGCCGGTACCATCCCCTGTACGACCGAGTGCGAGCACTGCGACGAAGATTTGGATTCCTGTGTATGGTGCATGCTCGATATCGATGGCAGTACTTCTATCGGAACAGGCGATTTCGCCATGTTCTCCGCGTGCTTCGGGAATTGCTACGCTCCCGGCGATCCCTGCTGGGACTCGAATTTCAGCGGAGATCCGGAGGGTTGCGTGGGCACCGCCGACTTCGCCATATTCGCGAACTGCTTCGGTGCCACATGTGGCGAGTGTGCCAGCTGCGCCGGACCACCCTTGAGTAGGCCTTCCGATCAGGCACGGGTCACTTCCTCATCGGGACCCATGGTTTCGCTGCGCGTTGTCGTGGTCGACACGCCGACCGCAACCGAGTTTCTGTTCGAGCCGCCGCAGTCCCTGCGGTCGCTTCGTCGTGGCGACGATTTTTATGTGGAAATCTGGGCAACAAGGTCGCATGCGCTTGGCGAAGGGCGCGAAGGCATCGCCGGCCTTTACGTAGACGTCACCTATGACCAAGAGCGGGCGTCGGTCGTTCAGGTCGCGCCCAGCACCCTGCTCCCGCTTTTCTCGAGCAGGGCAGAGGTTGATGTCGCGAGGGGGCGCATCAGCCGCGCCGGAGGCTGTGCATCCATGAGTGACAGGTCGCTTGGTCTGAATGGAAACTGGGTTCGTGTGTCCACTATCCATGCACAGGCGGATCGCACCGGGCCTCTTGCCGTCAACTTGGTCCTGAGCGCCGCTCCCTTTGGGATCGTCCTTCATGGCGAAGCCGACGACCTGGATTCAACGCTGATCCGGTTTGAGGGCACGAGAGTGTTGGTCTTGGGGAAGTCGAATCGGTCCGCCAATCTTCGGGCGGCAACGCGTTAAATTGACGAGAACGAATATGCCTTGCTCGGAGGACGCAAGATGAGACCATCGAAGAGATTGCAATCGAGCGGTTGGTACTCCTTGGCGGTCAACATCGTCGTGCTGGTCTGTACGTTGGCGAGCATCCAGGCCGCTCAGGGGCAAACGGTTAGTTTGGAATTGGCGGCACTTGGCGCTCCCAGTTCCTCGGATATTGCTTCGGCTCCACCAGAGTCGGAGAGCCTGTTTCTCGACGATGCGACGTTTGTCGTTGAACTTTGGGTCCAGACCGCCAACGCCAATGGACTCTCTTCGGTTTCGGCCGATATCAGCTTCGATGCTCTGCTAGCCGATGTGACCGCCATAACGCATTCGGCAACGTTCGACGTTCTGACGCACGGCACGATCGAGAATTCGGCGGGCCTGGTTGAAGACCTGAGCGGTTCTCATCTTGGTCCTTGCTCGGACGGCATCGGCGCCTCGCCCGACTGGGTGCGCGTGGCGATCCTGGACGTAATCGCGCAATCGATCGGTTCCTTAACGTTTCAGTCGGGAAGCTCCGGTTCCGCGATTTACGGCACGGCGATCTGTGGGTCCGGAGACGTTTCCGCCGGGCAGATCAGCTTCGGTTCCGTTGGTGTTACGCTCGTCGAATGTCTTGCGGATACGGACTGCGATGATGGACAGTTCTGCAACGGGGCGGAGACCTGCGATCCGGTCACAAACACCTGCCAGCCGGGATCGGCCCCGAGTTGCAATGATCTGATTGATTGCACGGATGATTCGTGCGACCCAGCGGCGGGTGGTGGCGCCGGTGCCTGCGTCAGTTCCCCCAATAACGCGAATTGCAGCGACTCCGTCAATTGCACAATTGATGCCTGTGATCAACTCGGCGCCCCCGGTACGGGCTGCTCATACACGCCGAACGACGCCTTTTGTGATAACACGCTTTACTGCGATGGCGTCGAGACTTGTGATAGCGTTCAGGGCTGCTTGCCCGGTGCCGCCCCCTGTACGGCGGAGTGCGAACATTGCATAGAAAGCACACTTAGCTGTGCATGGTGTATCTTCGATCTGGACTCAAGCGAAACCATCGGTACGGGAGATTTCAGCGCCTTTGCTCCCTGCTTCGGTTCCTGTTATCAGCCCGGTGCCCCATGCCTCGATGCCAACTTCGAAGGGGACCCGGGCGGATGCGTCGGTACTTCAGATTTCGCAGCCTTCGTGGGATGCTTTGGGGAGACATGCGGTACGTGTGCGTCCTGTACAGGGTTCGACAAAACCACTTCTGAATCCGGCAGGGCCTCTGAGTCTACTCCTTCGATTACCGCTTCGGAACGTGTCGGCGTGAAAGTGATAGATCTCGGAGGTCTAGATACGGAGTCTGTCCTCGCTGGTCCGGCCGAGTTTCGTTTGGCGGCTCTCGCGTCACCGAGCCCAAGCGATTCGGCCGCCTCCGTGCCGATTTCGCAAACCAATTTCGACGTGTCCGCCGTCGTGTTCCTGGAAGTTTGGGTCCAAACCGATAATCCGAACGGACTTTCGTCCGCCTCGCTGGACCTGCAATTTGATTCCTCGCGCGTGACGGCCGCAAGCGTTACTGCATCCTCGATATTTGCCGAACTCGTCCACGGAGTGATCGATAATCCCGGCGGGGTAATCGACGACCTCAGCGGCTCGCACCTCGGGGCCTGTGCGGACGTCATCGCCGTCGCGCCGATGTGGGCGAGAGTCGCCATAGTGGAGTTCATCGCCGATGCGGAAGGAGGCGTGTTGTTTGAAGCGGGCGCGACGGGCTCGGATATCTATGGTTCGGCGATCTGCGGCGTCGGTGACGTTGATCCCATCGATATACTCTACGATACCGTCAGCATCACCGTTGGAAATGCGGAAGTTCCCGAGCCCGTGGCGATCCCAACCTACCCGCACGGCGCAGCCAAGCAGCGTTATATCTCGTTTGCACCGGATGCGTTGCATACCGCCACGGGTTTCGAGGTCGTGGACGTCGGCTCCGGCGCAGCCTATTACATCAGCACGCCACGGACGATACCGGCGTCGGTGGTGGGACAGGGCCTGACTTTCGTCGTGTCTGATGCCGCGCCGGTTCTCCACGACTGGTCTTCATTGCCTGCCATCCATGTCGGAGGTTGCATGATCGCCCCTGGCGACGCAGACACGGCAATGGGCCGAGCATATGAGATCCGCGCTACTCCAGATGGATTGTGTCCGCTGAACGAACGGCGCCCCGGGCCGGGTTGAGGAATTGGCTGCGAGCGTCGGCGTGATCAGGTTGGGCGGGGATCGGATTCGGCGGGTTGGTTGGCCATCCGCTTTTTCCATTCGTCGGGCAGCCACTGGTCGATGTCGTTCACCGGCGTGTCGGGCAGGTTAGCCAGGAGTTGTGTCAGGTAGGCCTGCGGGTTGACGCCGTGCCGGCGGCAGGTGCTGGTCAGGCTACTGAGGATGGCGGCGGTCTCGCCCCCGCGGGGTGTGGCCACGAACAAGGCATTCTTGCGAAGGAGCGCGATCCGCTTCATCTCCTGCTCGGCCAGGTTGTTGTGGATGGGCACGGCCGGGTCGGTGACGAACAGGGTCAACGCCGACCATTGGTTCAGCGTGTACTGGATCGCCTCGCTGAGTGGATGCTTGGGCAATAGCTTCGCCTTCTGCTCGGTCAGCAGAGCGTGCAGTGATTCCAACAAGGGCACGGCCTCGGCCTGCCGACGGCGCAGGCGTTCGTCTAGTGCCCTATCCTTGGCGCGCCGCTCCACCGCGAACAGTCCCTTGATCAAATGCAGGATAGCTTGCGTCACCTGCGGAGCCGCCGCCTGGCAGTCGATGAACTTGCGCCGCGCGTGGGCCCAGCAGCCGGCGCGCGGAAGCTCCTGAGTCAGGACGATCCCGTCATAACCACCATAGGCATCCGCCAGCAAGGTACTGCGGAAGTTCTCGAGGAACCGGGCCGGGCCGTCACGCGAGTGACTGACGGTGAAGTCGAGGACGTTGTACGGTTGTGACTCGTCTCCCTGGTAGATCCACATCCGGGCCTTCCTGGTCTTGCCCGGATGCTGCATGGGCATGACCGTGTCGTCGGTGGCCAGGACGTGGGATTGCAGCACGCGCTGCACCATGCGGTCGTACAGTGGTCGCACCAGCCGGGCGACGTCCGCCATCCACACGCACAGGGTCGACCGGTCGAGCTCGAAGCCCTCCCGGGCAAAGATGGTCTGCAGACGGTGCAGGGGCAGGTAGTCGCTGAACTTCGAAGTGGCTACGAAGGCCAGCAGGCCGGGGCCCGGCATCCCCTTGTCGATCGGCGAGCCGTTCGTCTTGGGCGCCAGGGTGATGCGGGGATTCTCTCCGTTCTGCTCGCAGTGGCGGCAGGCGTACTTGTGCTGCACGTGCTTGATGCGAACCAGCGAGCCCGGGAGGTACTCGATGGTGTAGCTGACGGCCGCGCCGATCTTCTCCCGCTCGGCCTGGCAGTTCGGGCAACGACAGAGTTCGTCGGTCAATTCGTAGACCTGCTCGATCAGCGGCAGGTGGTCGAGCGTCCCGATGTCCCGCCGGCCGCGCATGCGCAGCCGGCGAGAGCGCGATGGTGCTTGCGCCGTGGCTTCGTCGTCACCAGCGATATCGTCCGGAAGATCCGTGGCGATCGGCAAGGCATCGACTTGTTGGGCGAAGCCCAGCAAGAGCTGGCCGAGGCTCGCACCCGGTCGGCCCGCGGACCGTAGGCCTGCTTCAATGCCTTGGCCAGTCGTACCTCCAGCCGCAGCTTCTCGATGTAGTATTCGTCGCGTTGTTGCGTGAGCGTGGCGATCGTGTTCTCGTGACCAGCGATTGTCACTCGGTGCTGTTCTTCGCGCGCGACCAGCAGCCGCTTCAGTTCGTTGATATCATCGGGCAGGGATGCAAGGAAGGAAGCGTCCTCCATGACAATGGAAGTATACACGCGCTTCGTTGATTGCGCACGAAGATTCCCGCAAAAATCTGCGAAGTTCTTGCCGCAGGCTACGCGTTAGCGCATGCACGCTTGTAACGCTTCACGCGCTTGACGCTCGACAGGTCGATGCCGTCGAGCAGCATGGCCAGTTCGCTGGCTTTTAATTCGACCGATTCCTGATCCGCGGCGAGCTTGGGAAGTTTGAATGTGCCTTCTTCCAAACGCTTGTACACCAGAACGTATCCGTCCTTGTCCCAATAGAGTGCCTTCAGTCTGTCACCACGGCGTGAGCGGAAAACGAAGAGATGCCCGGACTGCGGATCCCGGCGTGTGACCTGCTGCGACTGCTCGGCCAGGCGATGTCGGGTAGACCTGGGTGGTCGCCCACCCAGGCCCCCCACAGAACCCGCCGTGCAGATTTCCCGCAACGGGCTCTTCAGGACGCATCCGCCTGAAGGCCCCGTCAGACCGTCGGGTGAAGGCTCACCGGCGTCGGCAGTCTGAACCATGCCTGCTTACGCAAGTAGCTCCAGTGTGCCCTGCTGCGTTGACTGCGACGAAGTAGCGTTCGTCGCCACTGACGCGTAACTGTCGAGTAGACGGCAAACAGCTTGGCACCGCAGTGCGGCAGCGCGAAGTACTGGTAGTAGCCGCGTAGCATCTGACTCAACCGCTTCTGCTGGTCTCGCACCTTCCAATGGTTGTGGGCGCGTAGCCATTGGCGAACCCGGTCGAGGAATCTCCGGCAACTCTTCTGACTGGGCAGCCGGATGACCGCGAATCGTCCCTGGCGATCCACGCCGCACACGTGTTTGAACCCGAGGAAGTCGAAGGTGTCGGGTCGCTTGCCTTGAGCGGCAAGCCGCTCTCTGGCGAAGCGCCCGAACAGGAGACGCCGCGTCTTCTCCGGAGAGAGTTCCAAACCGAACATCTCCATGCGAGCACGCAGTTCTGCGCCAAACCTGTCCGCATCCGATCCGTATTGAAAAGTCGCTACGAAATCGTCCGCAAACCGCACCAGACAGGCCTGTCCCCGGCAGTGTTTCTTGAACCGACGCTCGAACCAGAGGTCCAGCGCGTAGTGCAAGTAAACATTGGCCAAGATGGGACTGATGGGACCCCCCTGAGGGACTCCCCCTTCCTGGCGTATCGTCACGCCGTCTTCCATCACACCCGCGCGCAACCATTTGTTGATCAGGCGCATGATGACAGGGTCGGCGATCCGCTGGGCCAGCATCCGGCGCAGCCATTCGTGATTTACTCGATCGAAATACGAGCGGATGTCTGCCTCGTACACGTGCATGACCTTGCCACCAATGAGATGACTTCTCAGGCGGCGCAGTGCATCGTGCGCGCTGCAACCGGGTCGATATCCAAACGAGCAATCACAAAACACCGGCTCGAAGACCGCGCTCAAGATGCGAGCGACGGCGGCTTGTACCAGCCGGTCCTCCACGGTCGGAATCCCCAGCGGCCGAGTCTTACCCGGGCCTTTGGGGATATGCACGCGGCGGACTGCCGGCGCTCGATACCTTCCTGCCTTCAGACGTTGGTGGAGGTCTTCCAGCCGCGCCTTCAGGTTCTCCTCGAACTCCTTGACGGTCTCGCCGTCAACGCCGTGCGCCCCGCGCTTGTTCACCAGCGCCCAGGTCTCCGCGAGGAATTCCAGGGTCAGCAGGTGAGCCAGGGACGTGAAACGCACATGATGATCGGCTTGGGCCCTATCGACTACCTTCCTCAGTTCCGTTGTCATGGCGGTCCTCCCTCTGAGTGGAGGCCATGTATCCGTGAATGAAGGAACTCGTCCTGCTCGCCGCTTCCCCATGTACACGGTTCTCCCGTGCTCCGAGTACTATCAGCGAGTCCGACTTCCACTGTGGCGTCTGCTTGCCTTCGGATGTGCCTCGTGCTCCGCATACTCCGGCCGTTACGGCCGGAGACCGCAGTGGATCTCCCAGGTTCCTGACGCTTCCGTTTCCATCCGTGCCGTGCGCTCAGACCCCGCCGAGGTCTCCAGCGACCTGGCCATTGGTGGTCGCCTACTTGTGCCTTCCGGAGGTTCGATTCCGTCGGCCCTCGGTTGTTGTTGTCACGAGGCTCAACCGCTTCACTTGCGTTACGGCCCAGATGTCGCTCTGTCTACACTTAACTCATGTCGTTGCCTCCATGAGCCCAAGACTCGATTCCTGGTGGGGTGGCTCCTCCCCTTGCCAGGGCGGGAATCTCACCCGCTGAAAGCGCCAAGCTTGGCCTGGCGTACCAAATCCCCGCCGCATGTCCGTCGGCCCGGTGCACAGCCAGATCCGGGTCTTGGCGGCGCGGTCCAGCTGGGCCAGGGACGGGAGGTGAATCACGCGCCGGACTCCGCATCGGCGCTTACGGCACGCCGCGAACCGACCTTCACAAAATCATCCTCGGTGGTACCGCGCTCCAACACGCTGACCAGCGCCAGCAGCGTCGCCGCGTCGAAGCCCGGCCGAACCACGACGCTGCGACCGCCAAGGAGAACCAGTTCGAGCGGACGCTGGGTCGGGGAAGGTACGGAAGGCACCTTCGTCGAACGCGGATCTGGAGTTACGTGCACCTCGGCGAAGAACGGGGTCGCCCCGTCTCGGAGCCTCCGACGCCAGGTGTAGAACGAGGCCTGCGAAATGCGCGACCGCCGACAGAACGCGGCCACCGACAACCCGCTGCTGGACTGCCGCTGGAGAATCTCACGCCACCGCCCGGCCGCATCGTTTGCTCTGCTCATGAGCGACAGCATGCCAGGCCAAAACGCCGGCGCGTAGACGTGGATTATTCAGCGGACACGATGGATTGAGTTTTTCTCCGGCACTGACGGTACACACCGCCGCGCTTCCGACCACAGCCAACGCCCGACTGTGGGCAGATGTCGTGGGTTTGTTTTCGGCCGGCGGCGACGGTTCAACGACGCCGCCTACGCCAGCGAACTCTTGGACACCGCCGAACAGGAACGTAAGCGGGTTTGACATTTCCGCGGCACTGCAAGCCGTATCATCGCTCCCGACGGCGCCGCACTTTACCTGGGTGGACGTAAACCCCGAGCCGACGGACCGCGTGGTCATCGGACCGGACGTGCTACGTGTGGCGAACGCGTTCAGCGTGGGATCAGGCAAGGAGTTCTATCCGTACGCGTATCCGGAACCAACGCCGTTCCCCACGGGTATTCACGGGCCGACGCCACCGTCGCCGGCGTTGTGTCCGACGCCGCCGCTTATGGCGGCGCTGAATCCATAAATGCGAAGTTTCGGAAATCCTCTGGATCGTCAACGCGTTCAGCTTGAAGCCGTATCCATTCGCGGCACCGCAGGATTGCCCGTAGGCTGCTGCAAAAAAGGGCGAATCACTGACGCGTACGACGCTGGAAGCATTGCGTTCGCGTCGTGCGATCGCGGCCGATCCCGCGGAGGGGGCTCCGCCAGGTGCTCACCTGCCCGCCGACTTCGCCCGCACGCCGTCGTCGATCAGAACGCCGTCACCGTCCGCCACCTCGAACACGTACGCGGAACCCGCCGCGCGCTGCCCGCCCACGTCGGCCGAGCGCGCCCCGATCACCAGCGTTCCGTCCTGCAGGGCCATGGCGTTGCCGAACGAGTCGAGCACGAATACCTCATTGCCAGATGAGACCCGGTCGACCTCGACCCATTGTCCATCCTGCTTCTCGAGGATCACGGCCTCGGACTTGGAGGGAACTGCGATGACCAGCACGCCATCCCGGAGGGCCACGGAATCTCCGAAGATGCCGGCGTCACGGTCATTGGGCACGATAGTCTGGGAGATTTCCCAAGCTCCATTGAAACGCTCGTAAACGTAAACGACGCCCGCCTGAAGTAGTTCGTCACCCGGCCGTTTCTTGGAAGGCGCGGCGATGACCAGCGTGTCGCCGTCAAGGGCGACCGCGGCGCCGAACTTGTCGGATTGATCCGCGTCCGGCGCCAGGATCTTCTGATGCTCCACCCAGTCGGCTTCACGCTCGAAGACGTAGACCGCCCCGGTGCCGAAGTTCTGATTGGACGCGCCCACCACTATCGTCTGTCCCTCGGTCGCCACGGCGTCTCCGAAGTCCTCGAAGTTGATGCCGTCAGAAGCCGTGAGTCTGGCCTCCTGGGTGAAGATGGATCCATTGGTGACGAAGACGTACGCGGCGCCCTGCGAGTTACCTCGTCCCACGCCGCCGACGACGAGCCGGCCCTGATCCGGCTCGAACGCCAGGCTGTTCCCGAAATACTCGAAATCATCACTGTCGACGACGGTCAACAACTGCGCCTGCTCCCAGGACGGGCCGAGGTTTCGAAACACGTACACGGCGCCGTTTTGAATCCCGAAGGAACCTTCGATGGAGTGCTTCAAAGCACCGACGAACACGAACTGATTGCTCACCGCGACCGCACAGCCGAAGCCCTGCTCGGGAAATCGGGCGGCGCCCCGGGGCAGCCGCTGGCTGTAACGCCACTCTCCCCCGAATCGGACGTAGAGGTCGACGACGCCGGCGAGCGTCTCTTTGTGCTGGGTGCCGACGGCCACGACGTCGCCCGAGGTTCCTACGGCATCGCCGTAGAGATCGTCCCCTTGCGGGTCGAAGGCATCGAGTCTGGCGACCTCCTGCCAACCCTCTTGCGGCCCGCCGGCGTCACCCGCGTTGTCATTGCTTACGTTGTCGTTGCTCGCGTTATCGTTGCCCGAAGTGTCGCCGCCGCCCGCCGGGACCCCGGCACATCCCACGTGCGTCAGCAAACACAAACCACATAGCAACAGCATTGCGGTGCGCATATTGAGTCCCCTTACCGTTTCGGCGCCGCCCGATCGGCCACGCCTTATGCCGAGGTCAAATTCATCGCGCTCAATAACAACTGTGCCCGAACGAACTCAAGGGTAGCGATGGGACTCGAGAAAGGCAATTTTCAATAGGCGTGCTCGGATTATCGGTCATCGCTGAACGAAAGCAGGCCCTGGGCACAGCGACCCAGTTGGATTTGCGCAGCCAATCAGATTCGCAAAACGCATAATACCCCCCACGCGTCCGTTCGTCCCTGGCGCACTTGACTTTCAATTCCCCGGCTGCGCGAGCTCCTGGGCCACTTGATCCATCGGGCGATGCTTGAAGGCATTTACCGCACTCGGCTTGGCGTTGGTGCTGCCGTGAGAAAGCAACATATGCGCTGCTTCGGCACCCTGTTCTATGAAGAGGAATGACGCGGATGGTGGGAGATGGTTCCGGCCCCGCATGGACCTACCCTCGCTTGCTTCAAAACTGTATCTCTTTCGTGCAGCTCAGTAACGAACTCTCCCTGATCGGTGTGATCCCCGGGTTGTATACAATGAAAAGCGAATCGACGTGAATCCCACGGCCCCCTACATGAACTCGTTCGAAATCGCATGGGACCAACGTCACGCCTCGATTCGAGGAACCAGTCTCCAGAGCCGAGCGAAGACGCCTATCAGCGAGCCCGAATTGGTGCACAGCATGCGACGCGATTACGCATCGGAGCAGTGCATTCCGCCCCCGACAGAACCCCTCCCCCGCGCCCCGAATTCGATACGCATTACGACCGCTTCTCAGCATGGTTGTGAATAAAGCAACACAGTCAGGCCATGATTTTTGCTGCTATTTTGAGTTGAACGCTCAACTAAATGACCGCGCCACATTTCGGGGCGCTCACTCGGCGCGCGTAATTCAGTGAGCGCCCTTGCGCGTTATTACCTATGGAGGGCCCGTGGCATATCCAAGCCGCGCGGGAACCTGAAGAACCGCATCAAGGAGCAGCAGCTTATGCTCTTCGCCGATCGGGCCAGTTGCCACTCTTTTGTGGCCAACCAGTTGCGGCTGTTGCTCAGCAGCGCGGCCTGCGCGCTGGTGAAGACCCCGCGACGTACCGCCCTTGCGTCGTGGTGCACCATCCGTAACCGACAATCAAGATCAACCAGGGAAAAAAGGGGGCGGTGTGTCCGGGCTCGCTCACGGGCCCGACCGCAGCGAATCGGCCCGTTTCACTCGACGTCTCAAGAAATATGGCGGTTAACTGCTCTCGAAGGCGAGTCCACGCTTGCCGCGGAAAGGAAGGGCACCAGAGCAGCGTGCTCCATGCCGGATTGTACTGCGTCCGTGCTAATCCTGTTTCTTGAGGCTCCAGGAGATCGTCGCATTGGGTTGGTCAGCCCCAGCTTCTTGGATTACCGTCACCGTGGCTTGTACTTTCTCCGACTCGCCAAAGAGCATGACCATCTGGGCTTCATCGCTCGTCTGCTCATTGCGAGTCACCTTGAGGCCCTTATCCCTGAACGCTTTCTCATAAAACTCGGCGAGCTGCTTGACAGGGGTCGGCACAGCGATGCTCAACTGGAATACTTCGCCGCCGTCCGGCGAGGTCATGTGGGCGCCGTGCTCCACCTTGGCGCCGCTTATGACCGGAAGCGGGAAGCCGTCCGGAACATCGCTGTCGCCAACACTGATCGTCCCCTCGTCCGTTTGAATCCGGGTCGAGTTTCCTTTCGACTCGATGGTGGCCTTGCCCTTGTCCGTTTGTATGGTGACCTTCTCTCCCTCGACCTTGACCGTTCCTCCGCGCGTCTTCACGGTCGTCTTCTCCTCCGACCTGCCGCATCCCACGACGGACAGGAACATGAGTACGAGTAGGATCCGCATGAGATATCCTTCTTTCTGAAATCGAGGTTGAGGCTCCGTCTCCGCCCAACAAAGTCTGGATATGATACCGAATCTGTCGGGCCAACAAGAGCGCTTTCAGCTGAGGGATTCTTGCGCACCGCGCGACGACCCCGCGTGGCCCTTCGTTCCGCGACAGGCCGGCCTCCGCGGGGGAAACTGGGGCTTCGCCGCGGGCCCCCGCTGTCGAGGCCTTGTTAAAACTCGTGGGCACCGCGACTGGCTGAATCGCCTTGCACCAAGAACCTGGTCAAGTCGGCCGAATTGCGTTCGCCACGGCAGGTTGATGGCCGAATCTGGCGCTGCGAGCGCGGTTTCGAGGAGATCGCAGTGTTCGAGGTCCGGCTGGTGATTGCCTTGGCGCAGGTTGCGTATTCGTTCCACTAACCTCGGCGTCTTGCCGGGAAGGACGGTTATCGCCAGATACGAGGAGCTTTTGGAGGCGCCAGGAACTGTGTCTGAAGGCAAAGCCAGCAACACGACTGACGCCCGAGGCCCCCAGGAGGTGAGTGCGATGCGCGTTGACAACCGGGAGTTCTTGATTTTCAATAACTTACGATCGCCGGGCGATTAGCTCAATTGGCCAGAGCGCCTGCCTTACACGCAGGAGGTCACAGGTTCGAGTCCTGTATCGCCCATTTCCAACTCTTTGTCAGAAAATCGTTTACGACTCGCCACCCTCCTTGCTGCCCAACGCCTTGGCTTGGCACTGCACTCAGGTCCGCGCTATTGGAGGAAAACTGGTGCCGAGGAGCCGTCCAGCGACTTACTCTCACCTGTGAGGCTGATCCAGCCAGAACGAGAGCAATCGGGCAGATTTCGGCCCTCAGATCGTGCGCTCGGCCCTCATTGAAACGAGAGAGAAGGTCCCTGCGTAGCGCCATCGAGTCGGAACGGTTGACTCCATCAAACATAATCGCTCCGTAGCAGCTCCAACGGCAAATGCACGTTGGTGCGATTCGCGCGTTCGGCCTTCGGTCCCGTGAACCACATGAACGTTGCCTGCCCACCCAATGCCACTCAATGACCGGCCGATTCGCCCGTGGATTTCCAACGGGCGGCGGCGTCTGACTTTCCCCAAGCCTCGTAGAGTACCACAAGTCGATCGCGTGCGTCGTTCAGGCAAATGCCTCCGCCGACCTGCGGAATGACATCGCGTTGCGCGAGGAGAGCCGTGTAGCTATCCGGTAGCAGGCGCTCCGCTTGCTCGAAACGGCCGAGCGCCGTTATGGATTGCCTCAAGAGGCCTCCTGCCCGATACGTTAGCCAGTGCTCGGTGGATATTCCCTGTCGTAAGGCCACGCATTCCTGCCAGGCGTCGTGCGCCGCCTCGTACCTCCCTTGCACGTAAAGGGCATGCCCCAGTTGCTCAAGCGTCTGCGCTACCAGAACCTGAGTCGACGGATTCAGATCTCGACGTACCAGGAGCAATTCGTGGCAATGCGATTATGCCTCGAGCGGTTCCCTTTCCAAGAACAATGCATCGATGAGATTACTTATGGACTTCATCCGGATTTCGTTGATCGGATTGAATTATGAACGACTGCTCTTTACGGAATCGCGAAATAGGACCTCCGCTTCCTTGACGCGGCCTTCATTCAAGAGCACGACGCCCAGATTGGTGCATGCCAATTGGGTCGTGGGATGAGAGATATAGCCCAAAGTTATGGATGGCGTGAGAAGAAAGGCGGCGTACCCTCGGTGTGGAATTTTGAGCATCGAAACGACCCACGTGGGCCGCGGAGTGCGCCGAATGGACGAGGGTATCGCATCTTCGCCGGCTGTGCCAGCCGAGACATCAGGCGATGTATTGAGCGGGATTCTGCGGAGCGGCGCCCAGCGTTTGCTGGGCCAGGCCGTCGAAGCGGAAGTGCAGGCCTGTTTGGAATCTCCCAGTCACATCGTGGATGAAAATGGTCATCTTTTGGTGGTGGGCAACGGCTCGAACGTGCGCGAGTTCGTGTACGTCGACGCGCACAAGGGCGCCATCGTCGACCAGATCACCGGAATTCACGACGCCATCGATCGCATCGTCTACGACCAGTTCGTGGATCCGGGCAACATCCTCTGGCAGGAAGGGGACACGCTGCCTTTCGGCGATGCGGAAGTCGACAACATCATCGAGTACTCGGAGGACATCTACAACCTGATCGCCAGTGCGACGAACGGCACGATCCTTTCGTGGGACAACGCCGACGGCCAAATGCCGGCCATACATGACGACAACGACATCACCTGCCCGAACGCCCACTGGACGGGTTCGCACGTGGGATTCTGCATTGGGTCGACCAGCGACAACACCGTCGCCCACGAATGGACGCACGCCTACACACAAAGCACGCACGGCTTGATCTACCAATGGCAACCGGGAGCGTTGAACGAGTCGTATTCCGATATCTTCAGCGAAGTCGTCGACCTGCTGAACGGCTCCGGTACGGACACGCCGGATGTGGTGCGAACGCCCGGCGACTGCTCGGTGTTCGGAGGTTCCATTCCGCCGACGTTTACTGTCGATTCGCCGCCGGCCATTGCCGGCCAATACCCGGCCGGCGGAGCGGCTTTCAATCCAGTGCCACCGGTGACGGTGTCCGCTGACGTAGAACTGGTGAACGACGGCACCGCGAGTGTGACGGACGGTTGTGAGTCACTGATCGGGTTCACGGCCGGCAACATCGCCCTCATCGATCGCGGCACGTGTGCGTTTACTCAGAAAGTCCTGAATGCGGCGGCGGCCGGCGCCGTCGACGTGATCGTTGCCAATACGGACGACAGCATCTTCACCATGTCGGGTACGGGCCCGTTGGCGATCCCAAGCGTCATCATCCGCCAAAGCGCCGGCGCGGACATCGAGGCCGAGCTCCCGGGCGTATCGGCCACGATCACTCTCCAGACAGGCACGGCGAATTCCGTGCGGTGGCTTTACCCCCGAGGATGGCGCGGGCGGGGTCTATCGGGACCTGTGGAATCCGAACTGCAAGGGGCACCCCGGCAAGGTCTCCGATACGGCGCAGTACTGGTGCGCCGAGAGCGACCAGGGCGGCGTGCACACAAATTCCGGTGTGCCCAATCACGGCTTCGCGCTGCTGGTGGACGGGGGCACGTACAACGGCCAGACGATCTCCGGTCGTCGGGAGAATCGCGTTCCGATACTACGTCACGGGCGGCGGCCCCAACGGCGCCAATTCGAACTACATCGGCATCGACTCCCTGTTGGTCCTTCAGGCGGGCGATTGCAACGGTGATGGCATTCCGAATGAATGCGAACCGGACGCCGACGCCGATACGGTGCCGGACGACTGCGATCAGTGCCCCGGCTTCGATGATAGCATCGATACCAACGGCAACGGCGTGCCGGACGGATACGACATCACGGCTCCCCTGCCCGTTACGACATATCCTCACGGCGCTCCCAAACAGCGCTACGTCTCGTTCGCACCGGACGCCGCGCACACGGCCACAGCGTACCGACTGACCGACGTCGGGTCGGGGACGTCCTACTACATCAGCACGCCGCGCACTACGCCGCCGTCTGTGGCCGGCCAGGGCATCACCTTCGTGGTCTTGGACACGTCCCCGATCCTCCACGACTGGAGCGCGCTGCCCGTCGTGCACGTCGGCGGATGTATGATCGCCCCCGGCGATGACGCCGCTTCAGGTTTGGGACGTGCCTATGAGGTCACCGCCACAACAGACGGCGTGAACTTCTCGGGAGCCCTGAAGGTCTACACCGCGGCCCGTCCGACGGCGTCCAACGCCCGCTTCTGGGCGGACGTGGTCGGCTCGTTCTCGGCCGGCGGTGACGGCTCGACCACGCCGCCTACACCGGCAAATTCCTGGACGCCCACAAATCGGAATGTGAGCGGGTTCGACATCTCGGCCACGTTGCAGGCGGTATCCGCGGCTCCGACCGCGCCGCACTTCACGTGGTGCGACGTAAACCCCGAACCCACGGACCGCGTGGTCATCGGTCCGGACGTTCTGCGTGTGGTGAACGCGTTCAGCGTGGGATCAGGCAAGGAGTTCTATCCGTACGCCTATCCGCAGGCGCCGACTTCGATTCACGCACCGACGCCTCCGTCACCGGCGTTGTGTCCAACGCCGCCGTTGATGGCGACGCTGAGTCCATGAATTGCGAAGCCTCGGAGATCCGCCAGATCGTGAACACGTTCAGCTTGAAGCCGTTTCCATTCATGGCTCCGGCGGGTCGCCCGTAAGCTGCTACAGGTGCTGGGGGAATCGCGGAATCGCACGAGATTGAGACCGTTGCGCTCGACCAAGTGAACGCAACATTAGAAAGGTCGCTCCTGGGCGCATATGGCCGTCCGGAGGATCGCACGTTTTCTTCTCGTTGGCAGGTCGTTCAATAGCCGCCGGCCCGGAGGCTACGGCTTGGTGCCTGGACTGATCCTAATGCGCGCATTGCGTTCTTTGAGCGGCGCGGCGGAGGCATGCGTCATGCGTTCTGACAACCGCGGCGCCAACGACACCGGCGCCCGCGCCATCATTACACATCCGTTTTTCCATCGGCTGCCCGTTCCGGAAAAACGCCGGAGCGGGAACGCATTCGAGGACCGGTTTCCACCAAAGTGGGCCGCCGGAAATGATTCGACTGGGGCTACGATTCGCGTCGAGGCGGAGATCGACTGATCGCTGCAGTGCGCTTCAGAAGCGGTAAGCGGTGTCGCAAGCTACGCACAGGACTGCGCTCTCGGAGGAAAAGGGCGTCGAGGATGCCTCCTCCTTGCGTGCCCGTCGCAGCCGCGGGCGATAGGCTCCCCCCGAAAATCTCGTCAACTCCAGAATCCATTGGAGCCTACTCCCGTCCGGCGAGACACTCCTTGCCTGACGCTTGCGAACGCAGTTCTCGGTACGACATGGATCTTGAATAGTCCGCCGCATCGGCCGGAGCGAATCGCGTCCCGGCAGAGACGATAGAGTCCCGGCCAATCGGCAACGAGACCGCTCCCGTCCTCGGCGCTCGGGTCAAGCTTGGCGCGACGCACGCTGCGCCCCATCGAGTGTCCTCAACGAGTGGCAAGGGTGCCCCGTGTACCTCTTGACGCCACTCGGACTTCGTGAATGGGACCACAGAGCGCGGCCACATTGATCCAGACCATTGTCATGTATCCGAGAAAAATCCTTGACGATTCGTCAAGAGTTCGGCTAGCCTTGGCGCGGCGACTCGTGAATTGATAGCTGCGTGGGGGTTGGAAAACTCAGCCGGAGCACAGGACGGTTCCGATACTGCAACGGTTCGGCCCCGGAACGACTCGCCAAAACCAATTCCGCGGGATGGGATGCCCGGAGCAACTCGTTGCCGACGGCGCGCCTTGGCTTTGGGGGCCATCATCCTGCGATTCTGAACCGGCAAATCAAGCCATGCGATCATCGTGGCGTCGCGGTGAGGTATGGCAGGAAGACGTAGGGAGGTCACTTCATGTTGTTCGGGAAACATCTCATTTACTCGTTAAGTGCAGTCGCAATGGCGACAAGCTTTGCGTGGGCGGGGTCCGCGGCCAATGCGGAAGATGCCCGCAAGGCGCAAGAGGCCGCTTCGAAGCGCGTCACGCCGATCTGGGGATTCACTCCGGATGCCGACCGATTCGCGGAGCCGCTCACCGATCAGGAGATCGAAGCCCGGATGATGGACGAAGCCGCGGACCACGAAATCGTTCGGGCCCGAGCAAAGGGCCGGGTGAGTGTGCTCGTGTACACCGAACGCATCCAGGCGCGCGGTGCCGACGTCAAGGCGGAAGTACGGCAATTCGCCGCACTGAAGCAGGCTCGCGTCAAGTATGAGTACAGCGCCGTACTTCCCAACGTCGTGAACATCCGCGACCTGCCAGCGGACCAGATTGAGGCGCTGAAACAACTTCCCGGCGTAACGAAGGTCGAGCTGGACCAGTATCACCCGAATGCGATTCGACTGCATGACTCGGTACCCCTTGTCCGCGGTCTTCAGAGTCAGATCAGTGCCGCCGGACTTACTGCTGACGGCGCAGGCATTCGCATCTGCATTGTGGACACCGGTATCGATTCGGATCATGTCATGTATTCGACCCGGATCGACACAGCCGCCGGTTACGACTTTTATAACGACGATTCCAACCCGGAGGACGACAATGGACACGGGTCCCACGTTTCGGGCATTGCAGCCGGAGGGACGGGGCTGAGCGTGGACTTCGGGTGCGGTGCGGGCTCGCAGGCGTTTCAGGGAATGGCCCCGGCCGCCACGCTGATCGGCGCCAAGGTGCTCAACGCCTCGGGCGGTGGATTCGACAGCGACATTATTGCCGGCATCAACTACTGTGCCGATCAGTCACCTTCAGGTGGTCGGGCTGATGTCATCAACATGAGCATCGGCACTGGCAATTACACCGGACCCTGCACACACAGCTGGGCCGTCGCCGCCAACAACGCCGTCGCAAATGGTGTTGTCGCCGTCGCGGCCTCGGGGAATGAGAACAACAGCAATTCCATGGGTTCCCCGGCATGCGGCGTCGACGTCATCGCCGTCGGCGCGACTTGGAAAGCTGATTATCCCACCTGTGAAGATTCTACGTCCACCTGGAGTTGGGGCATCTGCACAGATGTGTCCCCACAGACGGACGAGGTCGGGTGCTTCAGCAACGAGAGTGACTATCTCGACGTGACGGCGCCGGGTCTGAACATCTGGTCGGCCAGCAATGCGGCCGGAGGAGGGTCGATCGTCGGCCAATCCGGAACAAGCATGGCCTCACCGCACGTCGCCGGCCTTGCCGCGCTGATCCTCAGCGCGGACCCCACGCTCACACCGGCGGAGGTTCGCCAGGTGATTCGGGACGGGGCCATTGATATGGGTACGCCCGGATTCGATCGCGCCTACGGCTACGGCCGAATCGACGTGATCAACTCGCTGAATCTGCTGGCGCCCTGCATGGGCGATCCCGATTGTGATGACGGTCTCTGGTGCAATGGCGCCGAAACCTGCTCCGGAGGGTCCTGTTTCCAGGGCACGCCACCGTGCGGGGGCGATCCATGTGATGAGGCTACCGATTCCTGCGTGTCGCTGGTTTACGAATGGAATCTCAATACGAATCCCGGCTGGACGATGCAAGGGCAATGGGCGTACGGCCAGCCGACCGGCGGCGGGGGAGAGCACGGCGGTCCCGATCCCACCAGCGGCGCTACTGGATCTAACGTCCTCGGGTACAACCTGAGCGGCGACTACGGGGCCAACCTTCCTGAAACGCATCTGACCACGACGGCGATCAATTGCACCGGTCTTTCCGGTGTGACGCTTCGCTTCGAGCGGTGGCTGGGTGTCGAGCAACCCACGTACGACCACGCCTACGTCCGCGTCAGTACGAACGGCAGTTCTTGGACAACGATCTGGGAGAATACGGCTGAGATCGCGGATAGTTCCTGGACGCAACAGGAATTCGACATCTCCTCCATCGCCGACAATCAGCCTACGGTCTACATCCGCTGGACGATGGGAACGACCGATGGATCTTGGTTCTATTGCGGTTGGAACATCGATGACATCGAGATTTGGGCGGCCGGGGGTGGACCACAGTGTGTCGTGCCTGCGGATTGCGACGACGGCCTGTTCTGCAACGGTGCGGAGGATTGCATCGGCGGAAGCTGCGTCGCCGGTACACCGGTCGATTGCGACGACGGCGTTTCCTGCACGAATGACTCCTGCAATGAGGGAACGGATTCTTGTGACAACGTGCCCAACGACGGTCTGTGCGACGACGGCCAGTACTGCGACGGTATCGAGACGTGTCACGCTACGCTTGGTTGCCAGACCGGTACGCCGGTGAGCTGCAACGACGGCGTCGCCTGTACGAACGACTCCTGCAATGAAGCCACGGATTCGTGTGACTATTCGCCAAACGATGCCAACTGCGACGACGGGCAATTCTGCAACGGGGCGGAAACGTGCAATGCCACCCTCGGATGTCAGGCGGGTGGCGACCCGTGCCCGGGGCAGACTTGTGACGAGTTGAACGACGTGTGCACGGAATGCAGCACCGACCCGGACTGCGATGACGGACTCTATTGCAACGGAGTAGAGACCTGCTCGGGCGCCGTCTGCCAGGCGGGTACGCCCGTCGATTGCAGTGACGGCGTCGCGTGCACGGACGATTCGTGCAACGAGGCCACCGACTCGTGCGACAATACGCCGAACGACGCCAACTGCAACGACGGACTGTACTGCAATGGCACGGAGACTTGCAGCGCAACGCTCGATTGTCAGGCCGGAACGCCCGTGAATTGCGACGATGCCGTCGGTTGCACCGACGACTCGTGTAACGAAGGCACCGACTCCTGCGATCACGCGCCAAACCATGGGCTCTGTGACGACGGCCTATTCTGCAACGGAGCAGAAGTGTGTAGTGTGTCGTTGGATTGCCAGCCCGGCACGGCGGTGGATTGCGATGACGGCGTGGGCTGCACGGATGACTCCTGCAATGAGGGAACGGATTCGTGCGACAATGTTCCCAACGACGCCAATTGCCCGGACGACGGCCTGTTCTGCAACGGCACAGAATTCTGTCATGTGGTCAACGACTGTGACAGTACGGGCGATCCCTGCGGGGGCCTGTCGTGCAATGAAGCGACGGACACCTGCGAGTCGGTCGAGTGCACTGTTCCGGCCGATTGCGACGACGGCAACGCCTGCACGGTGGACGATTGCGTCGGCAACGTCTGCGTGAACGAATGCCCGGGCGCCGTTTCGACGTTCCCGTACGCGGAGAACTTCGATGCGAGCCAGGGGGCTTGGTCCAATGTGGGCGGCGACGTGTTCGACTGGACACGGGACGCGGCAGGCACGCCGTCGTCCAGCACCGGGCCGTCGGGAGATCACACCACTGGATCCGGCTACTACATGTACATCGAGACGTCCAGCCCGCGCGTACTGGGAGACTACGCGATTCTGGAAGGGCCGTGCCTCGATCTGACTGGAACGAGCACGGTGGACTTCTCCTTCTGGTATCACATGTACGGCGCCACGATCGGCGCGCTGGACGTCGAAGTTTCCGATGATTGCACGAACTGGACCAATGTTTGGAGCTTGTCCGGAAATCAGGGCAACACTTGGTATCAGGCCAATATCAGCCTGGACGCCTACGCCGGTTCCACCATTCGGGTGCGCTTCATCGGCACGCGCGGAAGCAGCTACACGGGCGACATCGCCATTGACGACATCGCCGTCGACGCCAGTGGCATGCCCTGCACGAGCGATCCCGAGTGCGATGACGGCGACGCCTGTACGGTTGACGCCTGCGTGGGCAACGTCTGCCAGAACGCGCCGATTTCCTGCGACGACGGCAACGACTGCACGATCGATTCGTGCGTCGGCGGCGTCTGCGTGAACGAGTGCCCGGTCAGCGTTGCGGCTTTCCCGGACGCGGAAGACTTCGAGGCCGGGTTCGGCGATTGGTCCAATACGATCAGCGACGACATTGACTGGACGAGGAACTCCGGCGGCACGCCCTCCTCGGGAACAGGCCCCTCGGGCGACCACACCACGGGATCGGGCTGGTACATGTATGTGGAAGCCTCCAGCCCGAACTACCCATCCATGATCGCGATCCTCGACGGTCCCTGCGTAGACCTGACCGGCTCGACTGGCGCCAGCTTGTCGTTCTGGTACCACATGCTGGGCAGCGCCGTGGGCACGCTCTCGCTCGAGGCGTCGGAAGATTGCAACTCCTGGACAACCTTGTGGAGTCTGTCCGGCGACCAGGGCAGCCTGTGGCAGCAAGCCAACGTGGACCTGTCCGCCTACGCCGGATCCGTGGTAAGTCTGCGATTCCGAGGCGTCACGGGTTCCAGCTACCAGGGCGATATGTGCATTGATGATCTGCTCATCGATGCCAGTGGCGGGCCGGAGTGCACCATCCCGGCCGACTGCGACGACGGGCTCTACTGCAACGGCGCGGAGGACTGCGCTGGCGGAAGTTGCGTGGCCGGCACGCCGGTCAATTGCAGCGACGGCGTGTCCTGCACGGATGATTCCTGCAACGAAGGAACGGACTCCTGCGATCACGCGCCCAACGACGCGCTGTGCAATAACGGCCAGTACTGCGACGGTGTCGAAACCTGCCACGTTACACTCGGCTGCCAGGCCGGATCACCGGTCACCTGCGACGACGGGGTAGGCTGCACGGACGACGTGTGCAACGAGGGCACCGACTCCTGTGACTATGTGGCCAATGACGCGAACTGCCCGGACAACGGACTGTTCTGCGACGGCTCCGAGTATTGCGATGCGCTAAGCGATTGCTCGTCCACCGGCGATCCCTGCACCGGGGGTCAGACCTGCAATGAGTCAACCGACACCTGCGAAGGCCCTGTCGGTGCTCAGTTGGAGGCCGGAACGGTAACGGTTGGAGGCACGCCGATGACCGTCAATCTGGCCAACACCTACGCGAGTCCGGTGATCGTCTGCTCGATCAACTACCGCAACAACTCGACGCCGGTCGTCACGCGAATCAGCAACGTGACATCGACCAGCTTCGACCTTCGTTTGCAGAATCCGTCTGGCGGGGCGGTATCGGCCGAGAGCGTGAGTTGCCTGGTCGTGGAAGAGGGAATCTGGACCATCGATGGCGTGAATATCGAGGCCCAGATCTACACCTCGACCGTCACGGATGAGAACAACAGCTGGGTCGGCCAGGCTCAGACCTGCGGCCAGAGCTACACCAGCCCGGTCATACTCGGCCAAGTGATGAGCGTGCTCGATCCCGAATGGTCGGTGTTCTGGTGCCGTGGGAATTCCCAGACCAATCCGCCGACAGCGACCGTGCTGTACACCGGAAAGACGGTCTGCGAGGACACGATCGTGGCGCGAGCCAACGAGACGATCGGTTTCATCGTGATCGAGTCGGGTCACGGGACGATCGGCGGCGTGGCCTATGAGGCCGCCCTCGGCCCCGACACCGTCTTGGGCATTACGAACAGCCCGCCCTACAGCTATTCCTTCGGGACCCCGTTCGCGACGGTTCCTTCGGTGGCGGTGGTCACCATGGCAGCGATGGACGGCGGCAACGGTGGTTGGGCGTATACGTATGGTTCCACCTCGACGACAACCACGCAGTTGCGCCTTGCAATTGACGAGGACCAGATTGCGGACACGGAACGTAACCACGTGAATGAACAGGTGGGTTACATCGTGTTCGAGTCGGCCTTGGTCTATCCGTAGCGACTTGGGTCTGATCTTCGGGAGTTAATGAAGCGGCGGGCGGTTTCGTTGGATCGGAACCGCCCGCCGCGAGCTTTGAAGCTCCGCGCGGGGCGCGACGACGCGTGCAGGAATGCCACCCCGCCATTCACGGCATGATCGGATCTCAGAAAACGACGCCCCATTCCGGCCATTCCCGGGGCGCGGCGGATGACTCGGACACTTGCGTCTTGTATCCCCATCCCACCCGAGTACTCTGACTCTCTGTTTCTTCTCCGATTGCCGTTCGCGAGTTTCGATGAGGCCGTGACCATGCTGACCACAGACAGAATTCGCCGGTTCTTTCCCGCGCTTCAGACCTCCAAGGACGTGCTCCTTGATAACGCCGGCGGGTCCCAGGTGCCGGTTCAGGTCGCTGATGCCGTGCGAAACTACATGCTCACGACCTACACGCAGGTGGGCGCCGACTACGAAATCTCACGCCGTTCCACGGAGACAGTCGAGCGAGCCCATGCCTTCGTGGAGTTGTTCATGAATGTGCAGGGCAAGGGCAAAGTAGCCTTCGGGTCGTCGACCACGGTCCTGTGCGCCATGCTTGCAGACTGTTACGCGAACGCCGGAGCCGGCGTCCGAAACGAAATCATCGTGGCGGAAACCGCGCACGAGGCGAATGCCGGTCCGTGGTATCGGCTGGCGGAGCGCGGATTTCGCGTTCTGCCCTGGCGCTTTGAGGACGAGGACCAGCGACTGACTCCGGAAAGCTTGGCCGCCCTTCTGTCCGATCGAACCCGCATCGTGGCATTTCCACACGCTTCGAATCTCCTGGGCCGGATCGAGGACGCGGCGGCGTTCATCCGGCTGGCCCACAATGCGGGCGCCCGTGTCGTGATTGACGCCGTAGCGTATGCACCCCATCGGGCAATGGACGTATCCGGCCTGCGGGCGGACTGGTACGTCTACTCGACCTATAAGGTCTTCGGGCCGCATATGGCCGCGATGTACGGATCGCACGAGGCCTTTGCCGACGTGGACGGACCGAACCACTTCTTTATCCCCCACGATGCCGTGCCTTACAAGTTCGAGCCGGGCGGACCGTCGCACGAAGGCTGCGCGGGGATACTTGCACTCTGGCCGTATCTGGCGGCGATGGCCGGCGCGGATCCGGACCGACTACCTTACCGAAGGGCGATCGATGCGGCCTACGCACACATCACCGACCTCGAGGCTGCACTGCTGGAGCGCGTGGTCGCATTCCTGCGAACGAAGCCGGCCGTGCGATTCGTTGGACCCGCCTCAACCGGCAAAGAGCGAGTGAGCACGATCAGCTTTGTTCACCGTAGCCGACGGTCCGAAGAAGTCGCCAAGGCCGCGAATGCACAAGGGCTTGGCATCCGCTACGGCCACTTCTACGCCTTCCGTCTCTGCAAAGCGCTCGTCGAGACGGGCGTCCTGCATGACGTTGAAGACGGTGTCGTGCGGATTAGCATGCTCCACTACAACTCGATGGAAGAGGTCGATCGGCTGATAGAATGCCTCGACAGACTACTGTAAGAATCGACCGCCGATGATTGCGGGCGAGCTTGCCGGGAACGAGTCGGGCGGGGTGCAATCCGCACGGCAACTCCCGCGCCTCGTGTCGCGCCATCACGTCCCATCAAGTTGTTCAAAAATCCATCGGCACAGAAGCCGCTTACCGCTCCCTTCGCCTGGGGCGAGAGGACTCGCGGGCGATCTTCCAAGGCAAGGGAAGAAGCTCACGCTCCCGGGAAGCTCTTGTTGCGGATGCCGGCGGCCGCCTTGGCGGCCCGCCGAATTCGCGTCTCAGCGCGCTTGGCGTCGGCGATATGAGCCGCCCACGCGCGGCGGTGCGCTGGTGGAAGGCCCTGGAATCGCTTGGCAAGATCCGGATTTGAGCTGAATACCTCTTCAAGTTCGCGGGGGATGTCGATCGGGCGCGGTTCGGCGTCGACCTCCATGAAAACACGTACTCTGTCACCACGGGCTATTTTTGCCTGCTTCTGGAGTTCCCGCGGCACGGGCATCCGATACATGCCCTCCCCCCGGCTGACCGTTCCCCGGAATCCGACTCCTTTGATCGTGCCCCGAACTGACGCTCGCTTGGAGCCAAGTTCGACCACTACGTGATCCGGAACTACGACAAAGGTCCATGAGTCGTATGGACGCTTGGTGCCGGATATCAGCAGTGCTGAGAACGAGGGCAACGGACACTCTCCTCCGACACGTTCTCCCGTTTCAAATGGCCTTCACAGATGAGGCAAGGCCGTACGCGCGACTTGTCTCATGGGTCTTGAGTCATGCGGGCTGATCCCGACGCAATTGCCCCTTTCCACGGCGCTCACGAATCTCGACCCCCGATCATGTAGTACGCCGGGGGAAGAATTCGACCGTGACTGGTTCATGAAGGGGCGCATCGGGCGTATCACTGCACCACGGCAGAGGCTACTTGCCCAAATCAACCCAAACAGTCTTGATTTCGCTGTAGTGGTTTAGGGCGTCCTTGCCGTTTTCGCGGCCGTGACCACTGAACTTGTACCCTCCGAACGGGGCTGCCGGATCAAACGTGTTGTAGCAATTAACCCATATGGTCCCGGCACGAACGCCGTCGGCGATGGCGAACGCCTTGGTGATGTCGCGAGTCCATACCGCGGCTGCAAGCCCGTACATCGTCGTATTGGCCTGCTTCACGACATCATTCATGTCCTTGAATTTCAGGACGGCCGCGACTGGGCCAAAAATCTCCTCTTGGGCGATGCGCATGTTGTTGCGCACGTTGGTGAAAATCGTTGGCTTTACAAACCAGCCCTTGTCCCCGAAACGCTCGCCTCCGGAGACACAGGTAGCACCGTCCTCGTTCTTGCCGATTTCAATGTACTTGAGAATCTTGTCGAACTGCTCCTTGGACACCTGGGCACCCTGATGCGTCTTGGGGTCCAGAGGGTCGCCAAGGCGCCGCTTCTCGGCCGCCGCTTTGAACCGCTCCACGAACTCATCGTGAATCTTCTCCTCCACGAAGAGACGGGAACCGGCGCAACACACTTCCCCCTGGTTGAAGAAGATGCCGGTCATGGCGCCCCGGACGGCCAAGTCCAGATCCGCGTCTGCGAAAACGACGTTGGGACTCTTCCCGCCGAGTTCGAAGGACAACCGCTTGAGCGTGTCAGCGGCGTTCCGCATGATGATCTGTGCGGTCTTGTACTCCCCGGTGAAGGCGATCTTGTCGACATCGGGATGCTTGACCAGCGCGTCGCCGGCCGTTTCGCCCAGGCCGTTGACAATGTTAATGACACCGGCCGGAAATCCCGCCTCCATGGCGAGTTCGCCCAGACGCAGGGCAGAAAGGGGAGTCTGTTCCGCCGGCTTCAGCACCAGCGTATTGCCACACGCGAGCGCCGGACCCCATTTCCATGCCGCCATCAGCATGGGAAAATTCCAGGGAATGATCTGGCCGCAAACGCCCACCGGCTCGCGTTTGGTATAACAGAAGAAGTTGCCCATCTTTCTGTCGACGGGCAATGTTTCGCCCGTGAGCTTGTCACACCAGCCGGCAAAGTAGCGAAACGTCTCCGCCACGAGCGGTACGTCCGCGAACTTCACTTCATTGATGGGCTTGCCGTTGTTAAGCACTTCAAGCGAGGCCAGCTCGTCGGCATTCTTCTCGACAAGTTCAGCCAGTTTGAAGAGACATTTGCCGCGATCGCGAGCGCTCATCTTGGACCATGGTCCATCCTCGAGCGCCTTGCGAGCGGCCAGCACAGCGTTGTCGATGTCGGCCTTGTCGCTGGCACAGGGCTTGGCGACGACCTCCCCGGTCGCGGGGTTAAACGTGTCAAACGTCTCCCCGGAAACAGCCTCGCGCCATTGTCCGTCGATAAGGTTCTTCGTAAGCCTGATTCGTGCGGCATTGGTTGCGTTCGGTGCAGTCGCTGTTGCGCTCGTCATGGTCTCTCCTCCCATTTCGCGGAAATGCGCATACTGATGACCCAAGTCCGGCCAGAGGACGTGGCGGGTTGCGAAACGAGATTCTTGTCTTTGAATCGAAGATGTCAAGTTTTCTCACCGTTGCAGTACGACCCGTCGGCCGTACGCGCATTTGGAGGTCGCGGATCGGCAGGCGGCCGCGATGGACCTGTGCGTCGGCTCGGTCGAGAGTCCAGGACGCTTGCCGAGACGCGGGCGCAGCGCGCGATCCAGCGGCCCCAGCGAATCGGCTTCCCTGTTTGTCGTGGCAATGCCATCCGGTGGAAGTCGTTCACCACACACATCTGCACCGTGCGCCTAAAGAGATCCACAAAACCAACAAGCCATGGATCTCGGCCCTATAGAGGCTTGCGCTGGGACATCATCCAGGGACCAAACGCTGCAATGCTGAACTTGACCTGTCCACGGGTTCGAGTAGGCCGCACGTTCGCCAAACCCTGCTGAGTCCGGGAGGGGCGAAGCCACCTGTTGAACCACGATCATCGGCGTGGGTAGAATAGCGATGCGTGCACACCCCCATCGACCAGTCCGTTCTCCGACGCGCCGGCGAAGGCGATGGCGATGCGATTCAAGTACTACTAATCCGTCTGCATAAACCCTTGCTTCAGGCCATTTCCCGGCAGATGGAACCACCCTTAGCCCGACACGTCGATGCGGAGGACATTCTTCAAGATGCGTTCATTGCCGCGTTTGAGGGAACACGGGATCATCAATTCCATTCGGAGAGTGCTTTCTATGCCTGGATGGAGACAATCGCCCGAAACACGCTGCACGACTGTCGGCGAAAAAGCTATGCCCAGCGCCGCGACGTTCGTCGAAATGTCGACGGAGCGCCTTTCGCCTCAGATCACAGCGGGGATTGGACCGCGCTCTTCTCGTGCACAGGAACCACCCCCAGCAGACCGCTAAAAAGCGAAGAGGCCCGCGCGGCCGTCCTCACCGCTCTGGCACGCCTGAAGCCCGCGCATCGGACACTGATTCGCTTGCGGTTTCTCAAGGAGTATTCCGTTGCGGAAACAGCGGCCGAAATGAACCGCACCGAGGACGCTATCCACGCCCTCACGCGGCGGGCGCTCAACGAAATCCGACAGTACCTCGAAACGGCCAGCCATTATCTGTCACGCTCGGCGATGTGAAATGGCTCGATTCTCAAACCTGACGCCCGCCCGGTGCCAATTCGCAGCCGGGGAGCAATCGCGGTCCCAAAGTCCTGAGGCGGCAGACGGCAGGTCGCCAATCTTTGGACAGCCGACCCGGGCGCCGCAATTCCGGACACCATGGTGACATCGGTACGATCCCTGCTCGCGCCCTTCCCCCAGAAAATCGAGCCCATTGGCCACGCAAGAATTTTTCGCGTTGCGCGACAGAACCGATGTCGTTTTACGTTTAGAGAGTAGAGGGGGAACGAAACCGTGCCTGTTGCTGCTGAGGAAATAGCGAGAATGGATGACCGGCCCCAGAAGGAGCGGAATCTGCGGGACGGAGCGGAATCGCATGAATCGCCCGGCCAATGCGCCTGCGCCGTCTTTTATGCGGCGCCGGTGAGGCTGTCGAGCCGCTTCCTGTTACTGGAGTGTAGCCAGTGCGGAGCGCTCTGGGCCGTCAGGCAGGGGCAGGATCCGGTACGACTCGCGGCCGCCGATCTCGCAACCCTGGAGGAATTGGACGGTGACGATAACAGCGAGACCCGCGCCTCCTGAAGTCCGCCGGCGCCATGCAGAAACTGAAGAACCTGAAACCACCCAACACGCCCAGCTTCCGTACCGCCTCGAGCGCATTGCTTAATGCGATGCGCTCTTTTCTAATGGACGGCGGACTTGAAGTTCCTCAATCACCCACGTATTTCCCCTCCCGCATGACCACCTTCCACCGCTCGCGCCAGAATGCATCCGTCTCCGCTGCAGGCCGGGCTGCAATCGTGTAGTGAAAATCCAGATGGCGATCCAAGTAGAGGGAGGGGCTAAGCCCCGCGGTGCTATCCTCGAGAGTAACGCGGAACCAGGGTGCTACAGAGGAATCGGAAGGAACAGTTGAAGGAGTCACCGATTTCAAGTCGGCCAGTTCAGAATCAGCGGGATACCGTTCCACCTCCCAGGCGTGCATTGGCCGAATGCGGTGCTTGAGCGAGATCGGAGTATCCAGAAAGGCATAGGCGTAAGGCGTGGCGGCTGCCAGATCGGGCAGGCGGCGAGTCCGCGGCGGGCCGAGCCCACTCATTTCGAGCGGATCAACAATCATCACGAATTTCACAATGTCGTACCCGGTGCGCGGCGGATCATCCCCCGGCAGGGGATCACCATCGAAGCCGTCCAGCTTGTTGTTGTGACCCCAGGCGACGATGGCATGCCTGCCTGCGCCGAAGAAGTCAGTCGAGACAAACATGCCCGCAAAGCGTCCAAAATGCCAGAAGTTCGAGCGTACCTCGCGGGTACGCGGATCGATCACCGAAAGTCGTGACGGGTACTGGATAAGATCGGTGCAAGCCACGATCAGCTCGTCGCCCGGAACACCGTCCAGATCCGCGGAGAGTATTGCCTCACATGACCAGATGCTTGCTGGGCCGTTATCCGGCCACTGACGACCATCAGACATTGGTAACGACCAGAGTTGCTCGCCGCTCGTCGAGTACGCAAACAAGCAATCATCTCCCACGGGCGGTGCCGTCCCGACTACAACTATCTGACTGCCTTGACCGTTCAGATCGACTATCGCGGGATATACCCTGTCCTTGAACGACTTGAATACCTTCCATTCGGCATCATCCCCGAACCTCACAAGTACCGTGCTCGCAGCACCGCCCTCATCAGTCTTTTCCACCCGGATCGCGCTTATTCTCGATACCGATTGGCTCACCAGGCTGCGGCGCACGCCGAACGCCACGCCGATCGTCGCAATCACCATGGCCAAGAACCAATAAACGACCTTCCGCCGCACGCGACGTTTTCTCGGCGATCGAATCCGCGCGCCGGATTCCAGAATGTCGAGGACCTGCTCCGCCGACGACGGCCGATCCCACGGTTCTTTCTCCACGAGGTTGACTACAAGGTCCGCAAGAGCATCATCCACTTGAGATAGGAGCAATCGGGGGTCGTCCGGCCGTTCATTCTGGATGCGATGCAAGACCGCTGCGGCCGAGCCGGATCGGAATGGGTTCTTACCCGTGATCAATTCGTACAGGACGACTCCTGCGGAGTACAGGTCCGTGCGGTGGTCGAGGCCTTCTCCACCGCGCGCCTGTTCCGGGCTCATGTACTCGGGGGTTCCCAGTACATTGTCGCTGATCGTGAGCTGCGTTTGACTCTCCTGCCAACGCACAAGACCAAAGTCGGCGATCTTTACCCGATCCGGACCATCAACCTCCGTGTCCTCCGGCCCTATGCCCTCCAGAAGCAGGTTCGAAGACTTGATGTCCCGATGGACGATCCCGGCATCGTGTATCACGCGCAAACCCCTGAACATACCGACGGCGATCTTTCGAACGGACTCAGCCGGGCGGGGACCGTGTCGCCGTACCCATTGGGCCACGGTGGGTCCACGCACGAACTGCATGGCATACCATGGCAGACCGCCCGCCTCGCCCACGGCGTGAATCGATACCACGTTCGGGTGGGCGAGCGCAGCGATCGCACGGGCTTCCCGGAAAAACCGGGGTATGGCCGCGGGACTTCGGGCGACGTCAGGACGAAGTACCTTGATAGCGAGTTGCCGATGGAGCTTGGTATCCTCAGCTGCGAGCACGATCCCCATTCCACCCTCCCCGAGGAGGCCGAGGATCTTGTATTTGTCCAGACGTAGCTCCGACCCGTCAGTACAAGGTTGGACGATGCCCAGACGAACGAGATCAGCCAGCGGATCCCGGCCACCGCGTATCATCCCGGCGACTCGCAGGAGATCCGCAATCTCCGCTGGAGAGCCGGGCGAATCGATGCGCGAAACGGTGGAAGCTTCGCGATCATCGATCCCGGCGTCGATCTCCCGGTTGATCGCCTTCCCTACGCGAACATCGGAAGTATCCAACGAATCGTCTGTTGGCTCGGCCGGGGGATGGTCGGGTTGCTCGGAGTCCTTCGACACGGCCCGCCTCGAATTCACTCGATGACACGTAGGCGCTTGTCCGGTTCTTCGAGCGTAATTCTAACGGACGCGACAGCCAGAATACAAGCAAGGCTTTATCCGGCAATAGAGTTCGACTTTGGATTTCAAGTTGGTAGCGCCGGCTCAGGACTCAGTTCGTCGGCGCCGGCGGAGGCTCGTCGGGTTGATGAACCGTGATGACCCGGTTCACGTCGGGCTGAGCAAGTTCCGAGACCGAATCGTCGGGCCAGATTATCCGCACCAATTTCACAGATTGCATCTCGCCCAATCCAAAGGTAACGGTCGCCTCCACCTGGGCCAGGTAACTTCGCGTGGGCATAGCCCGCCGCCGCTGGGTCACGCCGCCCGCGATCACTTCGACCAGCGCGCCGATTGCCTCGGTGTTGCCTTCCCTTCCGACCAGCGCGACGCGAAGCCAGTTGTGCCCGAGGGACTGATCGTTACGAAGCAGAACCGCCCGGCGCCCGGGCTGAGTGATGATCACGTCGAGGTCGCCGTCGCCGTCAATATCGGCCGTGGCCGCGGCGCGACCCACGCGGGCCTCGGCGAGATCGCCGGTCAATTCCGGCGGAACCTGAATGAATGATCCGAGCGGCGACCGTCCCGCATTCCAGAAAAGCTGGCTGGGCTGTTCGTACACCTGCCCGGGCTCGATCTCGGCGATGTTGGGCTCGGTGTGTCCGTTGGCGAGAAGCACGTCCAATCGCCCGTCCAGATCGGCATCGAGAAACAGTGCCCCGAACGTATTGGCGGGGATCGTCGCCGAGCCCAAGCCCTCGAGCACCGCGTCATCACTGAAAAGCACGCGTTCCCCGCGGGAGACATTCAGGGCCACGGTTTCCCCCGCCGCGCGACCGACAAGCACGCCGATCGCCTCATCATCGCGATAGTACCCCGCGCTGACGCCGTGCGACTTCTTGGTCGCTTCGCCCGGATCACCAAGCCCGAAGAGCGCCCCCCGCTCCGCAAAGGTGCCGTCCCCCATGTTGAGAAATACGAAGTCGCGAACCCCATCGTTGGTGACGAAAATGTCCAGCCACCCGTCGCGACTGATGTCCAGGAACGTCACCGCCAGTGCCTTGCCCAGCGGAACTTTGGTTTCAGGATCGAACACGTCGATACCTGCCTCGCTCGAGACGTCGGTGAATTGACCACCGCCCTCATTGCGATACAGGTAACTGTTCCGGCCGGGCAGATCTGCCGCCCCGCCGTACGCGGCAACGTCTCTTGGCGATGCATGTTTCGATTGGCGATCGGCCTCCGGAGACCACCGGGCGTAATTCGCGACGAACAAGTCAAGGTCGCCGTCGCGATCGTAGTCGAAGAAACCGGCCGACGTACTCCACGCATCCGCTTCGCCCGCGACGCCGGCCGCATCGGTCACTTCCTCGAACCGGCCATGGCCGAGGTTATGAAGGAGATGATTGGGACCCAGTGCGGAAAGAAAGAGATCCACCTTCCCATCGCCGTCGAAATCGCCGCAGGCCACACCGGTGCCGAAGTAGTCCCGCGGCAGACCGGCCGAAGCGGATACATCGGTGAAGCGACCGGTACCGTCGTTTTGATACAGCGCCGGTCCGGGCGGCAGGCGATCGGCCGATGCACTCCACGGCCAAGCGGCACCGTTGACCAGCAGCAGATCAGGATCGCCATCGTTATCGTAATCGAAGAACGCCGCGCCGCCGCCCATGGTCTCGGGAAGGAGCATCTCGCCGGCGAACGCATTCTGGTGAACGAACGTCAGGCCGGCGGATTCGGTGATGTCCGTGAACGGGATCGCCGGAGCGGTAACGGGCGGCGTGACAATCTCCGGCGCGTCCGTGGGAACCTGCGCGATCCGCCGCATGCCTGCACCTCGCGTCAGCAGGAAGACGCTGATCGCGGAAACCAGCGCCAAACCACCAATGACCGCCACGACCCATCGAAGGGTATGGGGCGCCGGCCGCGCTGGCTGCAGGGTGTCTCGCTTCTCGATGGCCATGTCGTCCCGCTCACTTCAGACGCACAAGCCCAAGGATACTCCCGGCCGCGCGTTTTCGCGAGAGACCTGGTTTGAAACGGCATGATGACGGCAAGAGGGGTCAGGCCCACCCTTCCGGTCGTAGGCGCGACGCGGGAAGCACCTGTCCCGGCATCGACCAACGGGCGCGGTAGAGTTCCAGCGATTGGACAATGGGGGCGAACAACGCTGCAGCCAACGCAGTGTCCACCGCGACCCAGACGGATTGGAATCGTTCAAGCGAGGCGTCAGTCGCACCGAACACCGCGTAGACCAGCGCTTCGAGCAGGTAGGCCGTGGCAAGCAATGCACAAGTCCGCCGGTTCAGTCCCAGAATCACCGCAAGGAGAAGCGCGAACCCGGGCCAGATCAATCCGACGTTGGCAAGCGCCGAAATCGTATCGCTGATCGGCGATGTGCGGCTCCAGTAACGCAGGTGCTGCCACAGGCCGTCGCTACCGAACGGTGCTTTGGTTTGCGATTCCGAACGCATGCGCTCCGAAAGCGCCATCGCTTGCTGGGGCGTCCGATTCGGCAATGCCCAGTAAGCGTACCAGTTGTCCGGCCAGGCAGGATCATCGGCGGCTCCCGCCGGCGCAATCATCGGCGCTTCGTCCCCCTTCAGCGCAACGGCGAGCTGCACACCGTCGGTCCTCCGCAGCAGATGCCGAACGAAGATTTCCGTCGCCAGGCGTACCGTGCGAAGCGGATGCTCGTGGATCAACTGCTGCGCCGCGGTCGAAGCCAGATCGTCGAACCCCCATTCGCTCATACCGTGGTCGTGAATCGCCCGGTAGCGCCCCACCCACGTATCGAGCTTGTTGGCACGATAAGCTGATTCGGCGGAGCGCTCCGGCAGCAACTCGACAAGCGTCCGTCCTTCCGGCGTGTCAGGCAGCGACAAACCCTGCAAGTACGTCGCGCGCAGAATTAGCGCGCCGCCTCGAGTTCCCGTGCACGGCCCGAAATGATCGCTGTGGCGCCAGTTCGCCAGACTCTCCACCAGGATGGACGCACCAAAGGGAATGAGCAGCGCCGTAACCGCAACACATGCCTCGCGCGGCTTGCGACGAAACACGATGGGAAGAACAATCGCGGCCGCTGCGATCGGTACGACCGCAACGCTGCGAACCAGCCAGGCAAACCCCAGAAGCATCCCCCCCACCCACGCCCGGCGGGCGTGACCTTCACCGACCATGGCCGCCGCAACCGCCAGAAGTCCGAATGTCAGGAGCACGGCGTAGGTGGTTTCGGACATGACGCGTTCGGCCCAGATGAACTCGAAGAGCCGGGCGGTCGTCAGGATCGCCGCGAGCCATCCTACGCCTCGGGAATGCAGCAGCCGCCCGAACCCGTAGGCGCCCAACGGAAGAATGGCCAGCATGAGGTATTGCAGCACGGCCACGCCCCAGCTCATGCTTCCGAACACGGCCAGACTCGCCGCGAGAACAAGAGAATAGCCCGGCTTGCGGAAGGCGAAGTCGGGGGCGCGGTCGCCCGCCAGCAGGGCCTCGGCATTGTCCCGGTATTGGAGGGAGTCGGCGCTGACCAGGACCCGGCCCTGTTTCCAGGTGAAGTGCGCCGCCTGGGCGGTAAGCGAAAGGACGGCGATCAGCAGCAGATCGCAGAACACCCGAGCCCGAAATGACCGATCCGTTTCCATACCATCCCTGGTTCACCGCGCGCCCGAGCCGCGTACGCCCTACCCATCCGGAAAATCGAGCCCCGGCGCGCAGAGGACTCCCCTTCGAATCTTTTCGGATGACCGGGCGGCGAGGTTCAATGCCGGAACGCGAATGCAGAAAATCCCTTGTTTTCCAGCCTGAAAACGTGGTTTTCGGGGCATCTCGCGCAACTACAGGAAGCCGATTTCACAGGCGGGAAACCTCGGGATCAACGGTTTGCGGCGCGCGTCGGCGCGGTCACTTGCACCGACAGCTTGCGCCCCAAATCGCCGGCTGACCCCGACGAATCCTGTTCGAAATGAGCATGCCCGCGAGCCTCGTCGACCCCATCAAGGTCCCTCGGGGGCGCACGAACCCTTCGCATGTGCGCTTGAATGTCCATGCATTTCGTCGGGGAATCCGTGCGGAATCATCGCTTTTTCCCGGGAAAATAGCTTGATTTCGTCCGCCCTCGGCCGTAGATTTTCCCCGGACTTGTCCAAGGAATGGATGACGTTCATAAAGGAGTTTCACATGGCGAAAAAGAAGAAGAAAGCTGCTCCCAAGTCGAAGTCGGTGAAAGTGAAAGCGGCCTCCGCTCCGCGCTCCAAGTCGCAGGTCTACGGCGACCTGGCGGACGCGACGGAACTCAGCCGCAAGCAGGTCGCCAGCGTGTTCGACGGCCTGGCGGACATGATCGCCAGCGATCTGGGCAAGCGGGGGCCCGGGCTCTTCACCGTCCCCGGCTTGATGAAGATCAAGGTCGTACGCAAGCCCGCCACCAAGGCACGCAAGGGCGTCAACCCCTTCACTGGCGAGGAAATGATGTTCAAGGCCAAGCCCGCGCGCAACGTCGTAAAGGTGCTTGCGCTGAAAAACCTCAAGGGCATGGTCTAACGCTCAGGTTCGGAAAGTGCCAAGATTATGGCACTGCTCGAGCGGCTGACGATCGGACATCCTGCTGACGGGAGTTGTGCATGGCGGCATGCGGCACATGCTCCCGCAGCGCAAGAAAAGGCGGTGGGCCCGAAAAGCCCACCGCTTTTTTTGTACCCGCATGCGTGCGCCGCAATACCCTCGCGATCACCAACCGCGCTATCGCCGGCGCCGATGCGATCCGCGCATGCCCGCCAGGCCCAGCATCATCACGCCGACCATGGACATCGAGAACGCCCCGCAGAATCCCGCTGTGGGCGGAGGAGGAGGCGGCTCTTCCGCGGCCATGTGAAAAACGTCATCCTGAATTTTCTCGATGCTCGTGTTCCACCGGATCACATCCGACAGCCGTGTCGCGGTAAGTTCCTCGATCTGCCCGGCCGTAAACGCCGGATCACGCGCATACCAGAAGCGATCGCCATCACGCAATCGCGTGAACTGATTCACCGCCACCGCGGCGATGAGCTCCCCAACCCCCGAGTTGGGCATGTGGTCCTCGGACAACGCCCCGACCCACAGGTCGATGTCGTCCACCGTCCCGTAAACATCGCGCAGCCCCTCCCGCGTTTCCACGTTCGATGTGATCTCGTCGAAGTCCTCCACGCGATCGAGACCCATCACTTCCCGCATCGTGTTGTAGTCGGGCAGACCGTGATCCCGCCCGCGCTGCATGTTCAACGAGGGCAGATCCAGACCACCCTGCCCCGGAGCGCCGAACAGAAAATTCCGCACGTCGTCCACGACGCGGTTGTCGAACTCCTGGGCCCGCTTCTTGGCCAGTCCGCGCAGGATCGGCTCGATGCCCCCTTCGCTGACCAGTCGATCCGGCCGGAAGAACGCCTCACGCAGCGAGAGATTGCCTTCCGGAATCTCCCGGCCCGACTCGTCCAACCGCATCACCTCCGGCGAAAGCAACGTGTGCCCCAGCCGGTAGATCGCGTTGGCGAACTCGTTGGCGATCGTGGCATTGGCGGCCGGGTCATACGAACCGGCTTCCGGGTCCGGCGCCATCTCGCCGAGCAACGCCGGCAGGAATTCATAGAAGGTGATCACCTGTACGAGGGCCCCCACTTCCTTCCTCGCCCGCTGATAGATGCGCTCGTCGGTCCACGTGGGATGCGCCGCCGCGATCAGATCGCAACGGCGATTGTGCTCGCGAACGAAGAGCGTATGGATTGACGTCAGGCCGAGCTGCTCGTTGCAGCGGATATCACCGGCCGTGAACAGGTCCGTCGAAAACGAAGGCAGTCCGCCCGGACCGGCGTTGACGACCGTGCCGTCGCTGTAGGGCAGGAGCTCCCCTTCGCTCATCTTCAGCTTGCCGCCCTCGAACGTGCGCAACCACGCCGCACGCTCGACATCGGAACCATAGACGTTGCTGCCATCAATGTATGACGTGATCTCATTGATCTGCTGCCGGGGATTGTCGACGTCCGTGCCCGTATTCGGATCGTAAACAGACCGGTCCAGTGCGATCACCGCTTCACCGGTTCCGTCCGGATCAAACTGCGGATCGCCCATGGGAACCGCAATGTCGAATGGCTCCACCGGGACCATGAACTCGCTCAGACTGATGTCATGATCGAGAAACTGCCCCCACTGCCAGACCCAGTCGGTCATCTCGTAGCCGTTCTCCATCAGGCCGATCTGCACCACGACCTCGTTACTGACCTCGCGCGCGCTGGGACGGTTGGCTCCCGCCGGACTCGAAATCCCGTCGGCGTACATCACCGGCCCCAGGCGGATCAGCCGCGTGAACGCCGCCCCCCACTCGGGATTGGCCACGTTGTTTCCGGTACCGTCGATCGCGCGATCCTCCGCCTGAACGGACGCCGCGCTGACGGCAAGCACCGCCACCAGAGCAAATCCTGTCCTGATACCCAGCATGTTTCGTCTCATCATCATGGCCCCCATCCCCAGAACGTTCTGGCAATCTCACGTGGTGGCTGTTCGGGCGCAGCCCGATGACCGCACCTGACTCGAGACACACACCGACCCGCGAACTGCGCAGATTCTCACCGGCCCCGCTTGGGCGATTATATCGTCGGAGATTCACATACGGAAACGTAAGGAGAGCGCCGCCCAGGCCCGTTCTCGGGGCCATTATCGGCGAAAACAGAAGGAAGCGCCCCGCCGTGCGGCGTTCCGGCACGCTGGCTCGGAGGAACCGGCCCCCGGCAATGGCCTAAAACAGCCCCTGCGCGATGAGCAGCAGAAAAGCGATGATGACCGCGTTGATGATTGTCGAGAACGTAATGGGACCGAGATCCATAGCCCTTGCTCCTCGTTGGGTGCGGGCGGCGAATGCACCTTCTGGCGACGCACCAACCCGGTCTACGACACCCGCGAGCGGTTCTCACTGGGAACCAACCCGCTTCGCAGCGTATTCTCCGTGATACATCGGGCGTCCATGAAGTGCAACAGGTAGTCCGGCGAACCGGCCTTTACCCCCGTCCCGCTCAAACGGAAACCGCCGAACGGCTGGGCGTCCACCTGCGAGCCGGTGATGCGGCGATTGATGTACAGGTTGCCCACGGCAAACTCCCGCCGGGCCTGCTCGATCCGCGCCGGACTCCGCGAGAAAAGCCCGCCGGTAAGGGCATAACGGGTCCCGTTGGCCAGCTCCAGGGCGTGATCAAAATCCTTGGCCCGAAACACGCTCAGCACCGGCCCGAAGATCTCCTCCTGCGCCAGCCGACCGTTGCCGGGCACATCGGCAATGATCGTCGGCGGGACGAAGAACCCCTCACTGCAAGCGGAAGGCAATTCCGCCTGCACGAGCATCTGACCTTCGATGCGGCCGAGCTCGATGTACTGCCGGATGCGCTTCCGCGCCGCTTCGTCGATCACCGGCCCCACCAGTGTCGCGGGCTGCTCTGCCGGTCCGATGATCACGCTCTCCACGGCGTCACGCAGCCGCTCCGTCAGTTCCGCATAGGCGCCCTCGAGCACGATCAGCCGGCTGCAACTGCTGCACTTCTGCCCCGCGAACCCGAAGGCCGATTCGATCACCGCCTGCACGGCACCGTCCAGATCGGCGTCGTCATCCACGATGATGGCGTTCTTCCCGCCCATCTCCACGATGAGCTTCTTGATGAACGGCTGCCCGGCGCGAACCACCGCCCCGGAACGGATCACACCCGTGCCCACTTCGGCTGAGCCCGTGAACGCCACCACGTTCACATCGCCGTGTTCCACGAGATACCGCCCCACGACGCCGCCATCGCCCGGAAGAAAGTTCGCCACGCCCGGCGGAAAACCCACGTCGTGAATGATGTCCAGCAGCTTCGCCCCGAGCACCGACGCCTGCCGCGCCGGCTTGACCACGACCGTATTCCCCGCGGCAAGCGCGGCCGAGGTCATCCCCGTCAGAATTGCCAGTGGAAACGCCCACGGCGAGATCACCGCGCACACGCCCTTGGGCGAGTAAGTGAGCATGTTGTCCTCACCCGGGAGATTGCGGAGCCGCGGACGGGTCGCAATCCTTTCGATCTGCTGGGCATAATAGCGGCAGTGGTCCACCGCCTCGGTAACGTCCGCATCGGCCTCGCGCCAGGGCTTGCCCACCTCGAGGATCATCGTCGCGGCGAGCTCGAAGCGGCGCATCTCCAGGCGATCCGCCAGCTTGCGGAGCAGATCGGCCCGGACCGCCGCCGGCTGGTGGCTCCACGGTGCGAACGCCCGCCGCGCCGCTGCAACGGCACGATCGGCGTCGGTCGTCTGCGCCAGCGCCACCTTGCCCACCACCTCCGAAAATCGCGAAGGATTTACGGATTCGGTATAGCCGGTGCCGTTGCCGGCCTCGCCATCGATGACCATGGGCCAGGTGCGGCCCATCTCGCCGCGTACATACTGAATCGCCCCGAGCATCTTCCGGCGACTCTCCTCCGCGGCAAAGTTGGTGTTGGACGCGTTCGCAAAAGTGTCCATGGGTTCCTCGGGATTACTATCCTGATAATGGCGACGGGGCAGCGGCGCACTGGGCGGGCGCCGCTCGGCCGGATCCTGCAGCAGCGCATCGCGCGATACGCGATCCGAAAAACTCTGCCGCAGGAAGCTGTCGTTCGAAGTGTTCTCCAACAGGCGGCGGATCAGGTAGCCCATGCCCGGCAGCAGATCGCCGTAGGGGCAGTAAACGCGCAGCGCCCGCCCCATATCCACGACTGCCGTCTTCAGCGGGTCGCCCATGCCATAGAGCATCTGGATCTCGAAATCGAGCGGTGAAAGCCCATTCAGCTCTGCCAGAGCCATGATCACCGCAATCGAACGAACGTTGTGGCTGGCAAACGCGGGACGGACCAGATTCGTGTTCGAGAGCATGGTCCGCGCCATCCGTTCGAAACACGCATCCGATTCCCACTTCTGCGTCCAGACCGGCGGCTCCTTGTACGCCCGCACCGCCGCCGCGACCTCCGCATCCCAGTAGGCCCCCTTCACCAGTCGAACCGCGAACCGCGTTCCACGACGCTTCCCCCAATCCAGCAGGCGCCCCAGGTCGCTCTCCCCGCTTCGCAGGTACGCCTGAACGACGATGCCGACGTCGCTCCAGTCGCGGAACTCCGGCTCCATCAACAGCGATTCGAACAGATCCAGCGTAACCGCCCGGTGCTTGCTCGATTCCATGTCCACGTTGACGAAGACGCCCGCCTCCCGCGCCCGGCGAAGCACCGGCCGGAGCCGCCCGCACACTCGCTCAATCGATCGCTTGGGGTCAATCGCGTCAAAGTGCGGATCAAGCCCCGTCAGCTTGATGGACAGATTCACCCGCGGCATGGACCCGTTTCGATCGCGGTCGATCAACGGAATCTCATCCCAGGTTCGCGCGGCCGGGGCAAGCTGTTCAACCAGTCCCAGGTAACGCTCGGCATAGGCGTCCGCCAGCCGATCGCTCGTCGTCGATTCCCCCAATACGTCCAGCGTGAACCCCATCCGCAGCCCGCGGAGCCGTTGAATAGTGCGTATGGCACTGGGCGCGTCGTAGCCGGTGATGAACCGCCCCGCCATGAGGTTCGCTCCGAACCACGTCCCCCAGCCGATCAACTCCTCGCGGGAACGCTCCGCCCAACCCGGCTGGAGCAGGGCATGGGCAGCCGCGGGAAGATCCACGTAACGCGGATCCATGTACTCCCGCAGGTGCCGAAGGACATCGGCATTCGTCCGCAACGCGGGAAGGCAATCGACAAACTGAAACGCGCGCGTCTTGAGCTGCTCGTCGCGCTCGACGAGATGCATCATCTGCTCCAGCCACCACGCCTTCTGCCAGACGCGCGGCCGGGCGGCATCCGCCTGCTCGAAAATCTCCAGGCCGACGCGCCGCGCCCGTCCGTTCAGTCGTCGAGTGAATTCGGTTTCGGTCATGGGTCTTGGATTATCAGAGAATCGACCGCCGCTTCCGCCGGATTGTCCAGGCAGATGATACGGCGCGGATGGAGGAACACCAGCCACGCGGCGCGAACCGGACGCCGAAACAGCCGCTCCATCGCTCGGGCATAAAGAGCCATCTGCGGCCGGTAGCGAAGCGCCCGCTCTTCTACCTTTGCCCCCTCCACGGCGTCCGTCTTGAAGTCCACGATCTCCACCGCGCCTGATTCAACCAGCACGCCGTCGACCACGCCTCGAACCAGTACGCGGTCCTCCGCCGGAGCCTCAGCCGCCGCCTCGAACAGGCCCGCGGGCTCCAGCGCGATGAACGCCAGTTCCCGACGATAGTCGTCACCCGCACGGGCGATCCGCTGCGCAAGCTCGCCGGACAAGAACCAACGCAGGGCATCCTCATCGAGGAGCCCGCTTTCCTCCTCGCGCAGAAGCCCCGCCGCCTTCAGTCGGTGCAATTCGGATGCCAGACCGCCCTCCTCTCCGGCATCCCGAAAACGAACGTGTTGCAGGAACCGGTGATGCGCGATCCCCCGCGCCGCGGCTTCCTCCCGTCTTGCCGCACCCGATTCGAACGTCCAGTCCGCGGAATCCCCCGGACGGACGACCTCGGCCAGGCGCTGGTCCAGCGGTCGCGTGAAATCCAGCTCCCCCTTCACCTCGCTCGCCGCCAGCGCCGCGCGGGTCACCGCCGACGACAACGTCGGATAGACCCAATCGATTCGCTCCAGAGTCTGGGCAACCTCGGGATCGTCAAAACGGACGGGCTCATCCGGCGGCAGTGGCCTCCCATGCGCCACCGCTTCCCGCATGGCCGCATTCGAATCGCCCGCCGCCGGAACCGTCGTCCAGGATGACATCTCCTCGTCGCCATAACCACGGACCGTAACGATGCTATCACCAGACCCGCCGGACTCCTCGTTCGACCCGTCTCCCACGAGCCGACGCGGCGCGGACGCCAACGCCGGAATGATCCAATCCAGGGGCGTTTGCGCCGTCACAACATCCAGATCATTGGGCGGCGATTCGGCATCCGCGGCCGTGCCGATGGCCTCCGCTTTCCGCTTCGCGTCGACCACGGACCCGACCAGGAACAACCTCTCCTCCGCCCTCGTCATCGCGACGTAAAGCACGCGCATCTCCTCCTCGCGCGCCGCCTGCTCGATCTCCCCCGCCGCCAAACGATGCGCCGCCGACGGATACGCCAACATCCGCTGCGTATCCAGTACCTTCAGCCCGACGTGCGCCCGCCGCTCGAAAATCATCGCCCCGGAGCGGTCCTGAAGATTGAATTTCGTCCCCGTGCCGGCGACGAAAACGATCGGAAACTCGAGCCCCTTGCTCTGATGAATGCTGATGATGCGCACGACATCCTCGGCCGCGCCCAGCGCCGGCGCCGCCGCGACCTCGCTCCCCTCCTCCCGCAGCGCCTCCACGAAACGCAGGAACCGGTGCAGCCCCTGCCGGCGGAACGTACCGAACCGGCGGGCAAGATCGTGAAGCTTGAGCAGGTTGGCCCGGCGCTGCATCCCGTTGGACATCGCCCCGCAGCGCGTGAGATGTCCGTACGCCTCATACAAGTGCCAGACGATCTCCGCCAGCGGTCGGCGCCGCGCCTTTTCGCGTAGCAGGACAATCGTTCTCAGAAGCGAGTCCACGCGCCGACGCAGCGATTCATCAGCCCCGCCCTCGGCGTAGGCCGCAACACAAGCATGAAAAGGCCGCGATCGATCAACGCAGCGAATGGCCACAAGCTCATCCTCATCGAACGCAACCCCCAGTACGCCGCCGCGCATCACGGCCGCAAGCGGAATGTCCTGCTGCGGGTTGTCGAGAACCTCCAGCGCGGCCAGCACATCCCGGATCTCCAGCGCGTCGAACAGCGACCCGCCCACGTCGGCGAACGCGGGAATACCCATGCGCGCCAGCACGCCCGCCATCTGCTCCGCGTTCACACGGGCGGCGCGGAGCAGGATGGCAATGTCTCGGTACTCCGGCGGTGTCCCCCCCGATCGCGCCGCTTCGCTGCGCAGCGCATGGATACGCGTGCCAATCAAATAAGCCTCGCGCTCCATCGCCGACCACTGGCCGACGTCTTCGACAGTCTCCGCCCCATCCCCGTTGTCGTCAGCCGATCCGGAATCAAAACGACGCTCCAGCAGGTGCAGCTCCACGGGCAGCGGAGATTCATTCGCGTCGAACGTCCGCCCGACATGCAGCCGCGCCGCATCATCGTATGCAATGCCGCAGGTCGACGTGCGCATCAGTCGCTCGAAGACGAGGTTCACGGCCTCGAGGATCTCCGGCCGGCTCCGGAAGTTCTTCTGCAGCGGAATCACGCCTCCGCGCGCCGCGGCCGACTCCCCAAACGCCGCCTGCCGCGCCAAGAACAGCGCCGGCTCCGCCAGGCGAAAGCGATAGATACTTTGCTTGACATCTCCGACGGAGAATAGATTCGCCGGTCGATCAAGTTCCATCTCGCGGCTCACGCAGCGCAGAATCGCCTCCTGAATCGGATTGATGTCCTGGTACTCATCCACCAGCACGTGGGCGAAACGATTCCGCATCATCCGCGCCACGGCCGAACCCTCCTCGCCGTCTTCACCCAGCAGGCGATACGCAAGCCGTTCGAGATCGGCAAAGTCCAGCGCGTCCAGACGACGCTTGCGCTCCTCGTAAGCGCGATCGAATCGCCGGACCAACTCCACCAGCGTGCTTACGTACGGCTCCGTCTTGCGCAGTCCGTCGAGCTGCTCCCTGGCCGAAGAGAGAGCGAATCCGTCACGCAGCCGCTTCCGAAACAACCGGTCCCGCACGACATCGCGGCAGCGCTTGCTCGCTCGATCGCGAAGTTCTTTCAAATTCGGATCGGTGTCCCGCGAGAGCCTCGGTCCCGTTGGTATGTCGAACGGATCCTCAGCGATCTCCCCGCGAACCGCTTCCACCTCGCCAAGCAGCGCAACAACGGCCTCCCGCGACAGACTCCACAACGCCCCAATCTCATTCGACGGACCGACCCCGGCCGCGACAAACGCCTTTCGCAGCCGTACCGACCAATCTTCCAATCGCGCGACGTAATTCTCCACGCCCTGCGCATAGGCCGCGCACACCGCGGGCATCGCCCGAAGCTCCAACGCGATCTGCCGGCAACTCTCGAGCTGCAATTCGAGCTCCCGCCACATGCGCGCGAAAAGCTCGGCCGCAGTCCACTCGGCCCGCTCCCCAACGCCCGCCATCGCCCCATCCAGCCACGCATCCGGTTCGGGAAGCGATCCGGCGAAATCGCGCAGCCGCAGCACAAAGCGCTTGATGGCGCCATCCCGTCCCAGTCCGTAATCGTCCACGAGTCTTGCAAAGCGCTCCGCGAAGGCCGCGGGGGAATATTGGGGTTGCTCCTGCGCGTCGGCCCGCCTTCCCGCGCCCAGAACGTCGTCCTCGCGGGAAACGCTCCCATACAGGTCGCTGAACAACTCCTCCAGAACCTCGCTCCGCAGCAGCGCCGCCTCCTCCGCGTCGAGCAGCACCGCACCGGGATCGACGCCGAGCTCGCTGAATCCGCGCCGGACCAGCCACAGGCAGAACGCGTGGATCGTCGAGATCTGCGCCGCGTCGACAAGAACGAGTTGTTCGCGAAGGCGCGGATCGCCCGGCCGATCCAGGCTCCGCTGCCGGATCGCCTTCACGATCCGCTCGCGCATCTCCGCTGCGGCCGCCTCCGTAAACGTGAGAACCAGCAGTTGATCCACGTCGCAGCGAAACGGCGGCGGCGCGTCGCATACCAGGTAGGCGCAGCGCTCCGCAAGCACCGCCGTCTTGCCCGATCCCGCGGCGGCACTGACCAGCACGCTGCGATCGACGGTCTCGATGCCCCGCCGCTGCGCTTCCGTCCAGGAGATGGTGCTCATGACGGCCGCCATTATAGGTCCGGCGTGGCCTGCTCCGCCAATGACGGCGGATTCCACTTCTTTCAGGACGGTTCATTCCCTGTGCGCTGATTTCGCCCAACCACGACCGCCACGGCCACCAAGTATCGTACGCTCGCAGCGGAGGGGACGAAGGATGGCGGACCGCGGAGTCCGGCCCTGCTGCGATGTCATGAACGTGGCACTCGCCGCGCGGCCGGAGCCTTCGCGGTCCGTCCTTCCCTATTGGGGGTAACGCCGGTCAGGGGACCGGCGGGGGAAAGACCATGCCGCTTTCCGGGGGGGATTGTCCGTGCTCGTCCTCGATCGCCTCGCCGCGTACGCGGCGCCGTCCGCGGCGCTGCTCCTGATCTCTGGTTGTGGAACGAATCTGTTGCCCGGCACCGTCGGCCGCGCGCCGACCCTGACCCTCTCCTCGCTCGTCGAGGATGAGTCCACTTTCCACGAATCCGACGCCAACGACCTGCTCGACCTGGCCGAGTACGTCGCCTTCGCCGCCGATCCGCGGATCATCCGCGGCACCATCGACAGTCCCGACGACGTGGATGTCTTCGACCTCGGCCCGGTGGAAACCGGCGACCACATCGTGGTCCGCATGGCCACCGACGAGACCCTGGACGGCGCCATCGCCGCCTTCGATGACACCGATTCGGCACTCCTGGTCAACGACCATCGCAACGTCTATCTCGGCGTGCGCGATCCGTTCATCGACATCGTCGCCCGGCGCCCCTCCGACGCCCTGTACGTCGCCGTGGCCGCGACACCCGGATACAGCGCCAACGGCGACTACGGCCTCGTCGCCACGCGAACCACGGGCGCAGTCCCGCTGGCGCCTCAGCCCGACCGCGTCCTGCTGATCTTCAACGGGGGCGACGACGTGGTGGTGGGCGGACGGCCGGCCGTCGACGTGCCCGTTTTTGACGCCGCCACCATCGATCCCAATTTCACCGGCCGGACCGAAGATATCATTCGCGCCCTTGTTGCCGACGTGCGCGACGACTTCGCCGGATTCGACGTGGAGATCTACTCCACCAGCGAAGGCGCCTTCGACGACGGAACCATGACCCGCATCTACTTCGGCACCTTCGACGCCGCCCTGCTGGGAGTGGCCGAGGGCGTCGACGAGTTCAACAGCCGACAGCACCAGACCGCCATCGTCTTTACGGACACTTTCACCGCCTTCGGCATCCTGCGCCCCAACACGACGCAGATGGCCCAGGCCCTGGCCAATGTCGCCAGCCACGAAATCGGACACCTGCTCGGACTGGTCCACACGGCCGACCGCCGCGGACTCATGGACGTCACCGCCAGCCTCCGCGACCTCATGGAAAACCAGTCCTTCCGCAAGTCGCCGATCTACCGCGATGTATTCCCCGTGGGCCAGCAGGACGCCCCGAGATGCCTGCTCGATTCCCTTGGTGGCGACGAGGACTTCGTGCTCGCCCGGCAGCGCGCGGAAGCGAGCAAAGCCGTCTCGGCCAAGTCCGCAGGCCCGGCCTGTCGCACACAGCTCCTGTTCAGCACCTGCGGACTGGAGGAGCACTGAACTCGCTTCACCGCCGGCCAATGAACGGCAACGGGGTAGCGTGCCGTGGTCATTGGCAAGTACACCCGGTGAAGGCTAGGATGACGCCTCGGGGGATTCCCTCATGATCCTGGATAGCTCGGTGGGGAAAAGTCCGGCGACTGCACCCGCGCCCGGCCGTTGGACGATGATCCATTCGTGAAAACCACTTGCTCACTCCTCGCCCGTACATCATGCACCTTCGTGCTTGCCTCGACCCTTGTACTGGCGTTGGGCGGGTGCGGTTTCACCCCCAGCATATTGCCGCCTCCGGAGGTGAATCCCACCGACGGCAATCGCGGCCTCGATCCCGGCACGACCGGCCCGGGAAAATACTTCGGTGAACCCAACGACACGTTCGCTTCGCCCATCACGGCCTTTTTTAATGAAAACGGATTAGCTCGACTCCAGGGAACCGTGGAGTCCTCTGGCGATCTGGACGTGTTCGTCCTCGGTCCGATGAGCGCCGGCGACCGCATCAGCGTCGACGCGTCAACGCCGACGTCCGACCTGGATGTTTCCATCGCTCTCTTCGACAACCTCGGCCGGTTGGTTCTGGCCAACGACGACCGCGTCGATCTTCCGATAAGCGGCAACGACCTGGATTCGCTCATTTCTGACTTCGTCGTCCGGCATGAGGGAAGTCCCTACTACCTCGTCGTAACGGATTCCGCGTTCGCGGGAGTGGGCCAAAAGAACGGCGGCTACTACGCGGACGTTTCCGTCACGCGGGGTGCGGAAATCCCCGCGGCCGTCGGGCAAATTCTGCTGCTCGACTTCCGCGGCACCGTGCTGAATTCCGAGACCCTCGGCCGGCAGGTCGTGGATCCCTTCAGCGGAGCGGCTATCTCGGCCGTTTACGCCGGAAAAGACGACGATCTCAAGCAGCTCATCCTCGAGACCGTCCGGCAGAACTACCAGCGATTTAACGTGACCGTTCTGACTTCGGACGATCTGCCGTTGCCCGCGGGCACGGAATATTCGAGCATTTACCTGGGAGGGTACGACGCCGGCGTGTTCGGCATTGCCGAGGACGTCGACGATTACAACGTGGATTATTGCGACGATGGCATTATCTACACGGAGACGTTTCAGCCCTCCATTTTTTCTCGGACGCCCACGGTCGAGGAAATGGCCGTCGCCATTGGCAATGTCGCCGCGCACGAAGCCGGGCACCTGCTCGGGCTGAATCACGTGGACGATGACCGGGCCCTGATGGACGACCGTTCGGTGGCCGACGCCTTTATCGAGGACCAGGAATTCATGGAAGCGCCGCTCTCCGCCGACATCATGAGGATCGGCACCCAGGACGCGGCGCTGCTGCTCTACGAAATCGTCGGACCGGCAGGTCCGGCAAAGAGCTGGCGGCGAACCGGGGGGTATTAAGCCGCAACGCTCTTGGGGAACGGGGGAAGTCGGCGGCGACAACTCGCCACGCGCCGCCTTCTGACACAACACACAATTGACGCGCAGCGACCGAAACCGCGCAGGCCACGGGTTTGCGTCGGATCTTGTCGGCCACTGCCTATCGACCCGGCCGGGGGGCGAATCAACCCTCAGGCAGCGGGCATGCCGTCGGCGCGGCGTTGTGTCCTGTCCCGTTCCTCCGCGCGGAGGAGACAAGAGGATGTCACCGATTTACGCACAATGTCCCTACTGCACCTTTCCGGTGGTCGTGCCGGCCATCGAGCAGTCCGCGCCGCGCCATTGCCGCCAATGCCGCCGACGCTTCGTTCCCGAACATGCCGTCATCACCGGGCGCGAGCCGGCCGTGGAAAAAGCCGAGACCGGCGCCCGCCGCCGTCAACGCTTCATGGCCCTGCGCACCTTCCTCCAGCCGCGAAAACCCAAGCCGGTGTAACGGCGAGCGTGTCGCCCTCGCGGCACGGACTTGCCACTCGCCCTCCATAAGTAATAACGCGCAAGGGCGCTCACTGAATTGCGCGCGCCGAGTGAGCGCCCCGAAATGTGGCGCTGGTCATTAAGTTGAGCGTTCAACTTAAAATTGCAGCAAACATTGTCAATTGACTGTGTTGCTTTTTGCCTGATTTTGGTGCGACTGGTTGTTGTGCGTATCGAGTTCGGGGCGCGGGCTTGGGGCTCAGTCGGGGCAACCAACATCGACACGAGGCGCGGCCGTGGCACAAGCCGTCCGTCTACTCGGCCTCGCTGAAGGGCGTTTCTGCCCGGTTCTGGAGACAGGTTCCTCGAATTGAGGCGTAACGCTGGTCCCAGGCGATTTCGAACGAGTTCATGTCCGGCACCGTGAAACTCAGGTCGATTCGCTTCCCATTGTACAGCGCGGGGATCACACCGCTCAGCGGGAGTTCGTTGCTGAGCTGCGCGAGAGAGATGCATATCTGAAGAAACCGCGGGTAGGTCCGCGCGGGGGCCGGTACCATCTCCCACCATTCACGTTTGTCTTCTTCGTAGAACACGGGGCCGAAGTAGCGCAGATGGGGCTCCTTCGTGGCGGCGTCAACGCCAAGCTGGATGCGGTACATGCCGTCATGCATGGCCTGATGGATCAAGAGGCCCAGCAGCTCGCGCAGCCTCGGTCGCGGCCTGAACAGCTCCTCTTCGTGCAGCCTGAATGACTTGACGACCAGGAACTTGCGACGTTTGAAGAGGGTCAGCATTGTCGGATGGTTACTGTTTTGGTGCGTCGGGGGACGGGCGCTACCAGGCTACAACCCATCGTAAAATATCTGTTTACTAAAGAGCAATTGAATGATGATGATAACTACTGCCGTCCAGGCAAGTGACACTCCCACCTTGAAGGGCAAGTCTATCCGGAAGCGTCGAGTGAGCAGCACGCCACTGCCGATTAGTGCGGCGGCGAGAAGTCCAAAGAAACCCAACGGCCCCAACGAGTTACTAAGCCGAAGGACTGCCAAGCTCATGTCTTCGTCAACCAGAACCGTAGGCAGGTGCAACGTTGACAGAGACAGGATGCAGAAGCAAACAGCCATTAAGAACATGACCCCAGGGACCTTACGGCGCTTGTCCGAAACATCAATATACGTGCGGGGATCGTGGGGGTCGAAGGGTCTGCCGCACTCCGGGCAGCGATTATCCGCCAGCCCATCAAGGCAGTAGGCACATTTCACGCAACGTTTGGTCGCGCACTTTGGCGCATTGTCGCGCCGATCGGCTTGATCAGAAGGATTGCTCATATTGACGGCGTATTTCGTTCTCGCGTGAAATCAAGAGCAGGTCTTTTGCCGCAGGCGAACCGAACATCTGCCACGCACAGGTTTTTTCGTCTGCCGGAGGGATTACCTGTTTGAGGATCGTTGCTCGCATTGTCCTACCAGGGCTCCCTTATAATCCCGTTTCTCACGATGTCGTCACCCAATCCGTTTTCAAACTTCCTGTTGGGTCCGCAACTGATAACTTGAACGTGACGACAGTCAGTCGATACGGCGACAATGTAGAGGGGTAAATGCCATTCATCCAGTATCTTCCCCGTGACCCAGTCTATGGGTTCAGCGGATCCAATGAACACCTCATCAGCAAGATCGAGGCGCTCATCCAGAAAAAGGGCAACATCCGTTCGGGCCTGGCCCATGGGAAGGGCCGCGCACGGGGACGTCATGGGCCGTAGGTTATCCGCTACAATCAACATCATTAGGCTCGTATCCTGACTTCTTTTCTTGTCCAAGTACCACTTGTGTCTCGCATGGGCAACGATTGCCCACCAAAGCCACAGGCCGAACAAAACGACGCTAGGCAGGATGATCGCCGTAAAACGTACCCATGTGCGTGGCCTGCAATTTGCGAATTTCTGAATGTCATCGTCTGCCGGCATTGCCTCACGCCATCCAAATGCAACTATAAGCATGCGTTGCAGTCTTGTCATCATACAGACTGCGCGATGCGATCAACCCAGTACTTCCGATCATTCTGTGCATTGGAGATGGAATATCCACCATATTCCTACACACATGCACGATTAACCCATTAAGTCGGCCATCATCTGACTCGGACCGGCGAGTGCATGACCGGCTTTATCGACAGAAGACCGAGATGCGTCTCGTCGGGGCTGCATACGTATTTGACGCAAAGACGCCGGAGTTTTCATATGTATAAGCGTTATTCACCAGTCGGCATCCTGCACTCGGGGGACAGGCCGTTGGGCCCAAACGGCTTGCCATAATCTTCACAGACCCGGCGAATAGAGACCCCTGCCCAACAGCCACTCGATAACGACGAGAATTGTTGCCGTCCATGCGAGCAGGAGTGCGGTCAAGAACAGCGTACCAACCGCGAGACGTCGATTGATTGCATGCAGGCTGCCAACCGCCGTTGCCACCAAGACAAATATGCGCCCGAGTGACTGCAATTCGCGGCTAGCACTCAACAGCCATTTCTCAATCTCTGCGTCCATTGGAATCGCATCCATCAGATGACGTGCAAACGCTGCCAGGACAGCGATGAAGACGAATAGCACGTACGCAGAATCGCGAAACCAGCATCGTTGGCGCGGCATTACATCAAAAGTAGTCGGATCGCCGGGGTCGAATCGCTCGCCGCATTCCGGGCAGCGATTCTCCGGTAGTCCATCAATTATGTACTCACAGTTCTTGCAGATTCGCGTCATATTGTACGCACCTGGCGCCCGCCGAACCGCATCGGCGGGATCCGTGGCACTGGGTCATTCATTTTTGAGAGCCATTCCAGCTCCATCACGGCGGATACTTGAGGTCGGTGGACTGTACTTCGGCGTTTTGCGAAATATCGTCGCCTTGGCCATTCTCGTATCGTCGATTTGCGCCACTGCTGATAAACTGAATTTGGCGACAGTCATCGCTCTTGGCCACTACATGCAGTGGCTCCTTCCAGGAATCGAATGCCGAGCCGGTTCGCCAGTCCATGCGGGACGCATTATTGACCATTGATCGGGTAAATAAAGTGTATTGCTTGAACCGATATTGTCATGCATGAGACCCCTAGGCACAGCGGAGGAGTTGGAGCGGCGTCGCCTGCGAGCCATGACGCTGCTGGACAAAGG